>JBBRJC010000222.1:0-6402 GCA_038220135.1 Bryobacterales bacterium
CAGGTCGAAATAATCGGCCTTGAAGTCTTCACCCGGAGTGACGTTGCGCAAATGGTAATCATCCTTGTTGGCGCCGCATATCATGTTCTTACGGCCCTTCAAGGTTTCGTCCACCACCACGCGCATGTTCTTTACGCCGATTGGGCCTAATGAACCGGCAGCGGCGCCGAACCATTCCTGGATTTCGTGTGGCAGCGCGGCGCGAACTTCGTTTGCGCCACCAGCCACTGTGCCTAGCTTTGTTTCGCTCAATTGATGATCGCCACGGACCAGGGCCAGAATCGGCTTGCCGTCGGCCACCATTACCAGGCTCTTCATTTGTGATGTGGCTGGGAGCTTGGTGAATTCGGAAATTTCTTCGATCGTTTTGAACCCTGGTGTGTGGAATTCCTCCGGCTCCAGGTCGCCTTCGGGGTCGGCTGCGGTGGGGGCAACTGGCCTTGATACTGCCTTTTCCAAGTTCGCCGCGTAGCCGGTTTGTTCGCAATGCGCTACATAATCTTCACCGGCCTCGCTGGCTACCATGAACTCGTGCGACTGGCTGCCACCCATTGCGCCGGAGTGCGCTTCCACTGCCATATACTTCAGGCCGCAACGGTCGAAAATCCGGCAATAAGCGCCGCGATGCTTTTCGTAGGAAATGTCCAGACCGGCGGCATCCATATCGAAGGAGTAGCTATCCTTCATTGTGAATTGGCGGGTGCGGAGGAGGCCGCTTTTCGGACGTGGTTCGTCGCGGAATTTGGTTTGAATTTGATACCAGAGCTGGGGCAGTTGTTTGTAGCTGCGCACTTCACCCCGGGCGATGGAAGTCATCACTTCTTCGTGCGTCATGCCCAGGCAAAGGTCGCGGCCCCAACGGTCTTTGAGGCGGAACATGTTGTCGCCCATGACATCCCAGCGGCCTGATTCTTTCCACACTTCGGCTGGATTCAAAGCTGGCAGATACATTTCCTGGGCACCAATTGCGTCCATTTCTTCGCGCACGATCCTGGTGATCTTGAGCATGGAACGCTGGGCCAGAAAAAGATAATTATAGATGCCTGCCGAGAGTTGGCGGATGTAGCCGGCACGCAGCAGCAACCTGTGGCTGGCTACTTCAGCTTCAGCCGGGTTCTCACGAAGGGTGGGAATGAATAACTTACTCCAAAGCATTACAAGGCCTCGATAGAAAAATGTGGAATTGGGGGAACCGCGTGCGTGGTGTTACAGTGGTGCATCCGTGGATGAAAATGAACCGCCAAAAGCGGTAGCCGCGGCCCTACAGTCGCGGCAAATTAGGCAGCGGGTGTGGAACCAAGCTAATGAGAGTGACGTTCACGACGGTTATCTCGATTCTAGCATGGTAAACTGGAGGTTCCCCAATGAAAATTGCGATCGGTGCGGACCATGCTGGCTTCGACCTCAAAGAAACTCTTCTGGCGCGTTTGCGCGGGCAAGGGCATGAGGTGGAAGATCTTGGCACTAACAGTGTGACATCGGTAGACTATCCCGATTTCGCCGAAGCGGTGGCCCATAAGGTGGCATCAGCTTCCGTAGATAAAGGCATCTTGGTTTGTTCCAGCGGCATCGGCATGTCGATTGCTGCGAATAAGGTGCGTGGCATTCGAGCTGCACTGGGCACTTCCACTGAAGAAGTGGAATTGGTACGCAAACATAACGACGCGAACATTCTGGCGATCGGGGCGAAGTTTTCCACGCCTGAGGTGGCTGAGGCGTTAGTGGACACCTTTCTAGGTACAGATTTTGAAGGCGGCCGGCATCAGCGGCGCATCGATAAGATAGCAGCCATTGAGGCCGCCCAAGACAAGTAGGAGCAACATAGGCAACATGAGTGAAACCCGGATGGCACGGCCTTTAGCCGAAGTAGATCCCGCTATTTACGCGGCGATTCGTGAAGAGCTGGAGCGCCAGAATTCGCGCCTGGAATTGATTGCCAGCGAAAATTTCACGTCGGAAGCTGTTTTGGAAGCTACTGGCAGTGTGTTCACCAACAAGTACGCCGAAGGGTATCCGGGGAAGCGCTATTACGGCGGTTGTGAGTTTGCCGATGTGGTGGAAAATTTGGCTCGGGACCGGGCGAAGCAGTTGTTTAAGGCCGAATACGCTAATGTGCAGCCGCATTCCGGGTCTCAGGCCAATCAGGCGGCATATGCCGCTGTGGTTCAGCCGGGCGATGTTGTGATGGGCATGAACCTGGCGCATGGCGGGCACTTAACGCACGGGCATAGTCTGAATTTTTCAGGCAAGACTTACAAAATTGTTCCTTATGGCGTTCGTAAAGATGACGAGCTGATCGATTACGAAGAACTGGCGGCGCTGGCGTTGGAACATAAGCCGAAGATGATTATCGCCGGGGCTAGTGCTTATCCGCGCATCATCGACTTTAAGAAGTTTCGCGAAGTGGCTGATTCGGTGGGTGCGATTTTCCTGGTCGACATGGCGCATTTTTCCGGACTTGTGGCCGCGGGGCTTTATCCGAATCCGATGGAATATGCCGATATCGTGACGTCTACTACACATAAGACTTTGCGCGGGCCACGTTCGGGACTGATTTTGGCAAAGGAAAAATACGGGGCGGCGATTGACCGGAACGTTTTCCCTGGTACGCAGGGCGGGCCGTTGATGCATGTGGTGGCGGCTAAGGCTACCTGTTTCCTTGAAGCGTTGCAGCCGGAATTTGTGGAATATCAGCGGCAGGTGATCGTGAACGCGCGGGCAATGGCGGCTTCGATTTCAGCAGCCGGGTATCGTGTGGTTTCTGGCGGGACCGATTCGCATTTGGTGCTGGTGGATGTATTTGCCAAGGGTGTGCGCGGCAAGGAAGCGGAAAAGTCGCTGGATGAAGCGCACATTACAGTAAATAAGAACGGCATTCCGTTTGATGTGAATCCGCCGATGAATCCTAGCGGCGTGCGTTTGGGCAGCCCGGCTGTGACTACGCGTGGGTTTGGTGAAAAAGAGATGACCACTGTCGGCAATCTGATTGCGGAAACGCTGGATGCAGTGGCCGCGAAGGGGTTGGATGGGTCTGGGGACGCGATTGTTGCTGTGCGTGCCAAGGTGAAGCGCCTTACCGAAGAGTTCCCGCTATATGCGTGGAAGCTGGCGGGCGTCGGCGTATAAGCTGTGCCCCTCCACGTTGCCATTGATGTTCGCCATCTGAAAGATTTCGGGTATGGAACCTATATCCGGAATCTTGTGACGGCGCTGGCAACAATTGCAACATCTTACCGATTTACACTGATTGTGCGGGAGGCTCACCAAGGTGAACTGGCGGGTCTGCCCGATAATTTCAAGCTTGTGGTTTATGACAAGCCGGACGGCACGCCACTGGAAAACATTGCTTTCCCGATGTTTCTGCGCGGGGTTGGGGCCGATCTGGTGCATATACCCCTTAACTCAGTTCCGTTGTTCATGCCCAAGCCATATGTTGTGACGATTCACGACATGTCGAGTTTGTTGTTTTCTGATCGCGACAGTTTGCGCGAAAATGTGCGGAGTTTTTTCTTTCGGCGAGGGCTGATCCGGGCAGATAAGGTGATTGCGGTTTCCGGGTCAACGCGGCGCGATGTTTGTAATTTATTGAGTATTCCGGCAAACCGGGTGCGGCGCATTTATAACGCGATCGACCCTATCTTTCATAACACTTCAGTGGATGCCGAACGTACGGAAGCGGTGATGGAGCGGCATCAAATCGACTATCCCTACCTGCTTTACGCAGGCACGATACGGCCACAGAAGAACGTGGCGCGTCTGGTTGAGGCATTTGCAGTGTTGCGTGGAGATTTGGAAAACCATCGTGTTTACAAAAACTTGCGGCTGATTATCATTGGTGATGAGTTGACCAAGTATCCGGCTGTGCGGCGCGCGGTGATTCAGACGCGTGTCGATAAAGTGGTGCGATTTATGGGCTTTTTGCCGGTAGATACGTTGCGCGCGTTCTATTCGGCGGCTGAGGCGTTTGTATTTCCCTCGCTTTATGAGGGGTTTGGGCTTCCTCCGCTGGAGGCGATGGCTTGCGGTACTCCGGTGATTGCCAGTGGCGTCAGTTCGTTGCCGGAAGTGCTGGGCGATGCGGCGATGATTGTGAACCCGGAAAATGTTTTCGACATTGCCCGGGGCATTCGCGAGGTTCTGCTGGAGCCGGAGTTGCGACGGACGCTGGTCCACAAAGGCTATGAGCGGCTGAAGGCATTCAGCTGGGATTCGACGGCGCAACAGGTGCTGAAGGTTTATGAAGAAGCGGCGTCGGATCGAAGGTGATCGATATCTTCCCAGCGGCGTTGGCGCGTTAACCAGACTACGCGGGCAAGCACTACTTCCAGAATGTCCCGTCCGTTGAGCATCAGCGGTTCGGTAACGGAAACCGCATTTTCGATGGACAGCAGCAATTTATCGCCATCGGCGCGCCTGGCTTTTCGGATCAGAGTCCCACGTGGGGTTAGCACCACGTAGTAGCTTTGCGATTCAATGAAGGCGCGGCACATTTCCGATTGATCAAGCAGTACAACTTCATTCCCACTAAATACAGATCGCATTTCAGGATCAAAGGCCAGGCGTGCAGCCACAGGATCGGTTATTGCTTTCATTTGTGAGAAGGGGATGGTGTAGCAATCTGTTGGGCTGGCGGGGGGCTTTGGCGTTGGCAGACCTGGGCCGATGAGTCCGTCGAGAAGTGGCACGCGGCAGTACCTTAACTCGGTAGGTGCCCCCTTTGAGAGATAGTCAGTGATCTCTTTCCGTTCAAAAAGGTCCAAAATCTCTAGATCCATACGTCGCAGAATAAAATCTGCAACTTCAGGTGAGAATTTCCGCACCCCTTTTAGCACGTTATGTATATGGGGTTGTGAAATGCCAGTGAGTTTGGCCAGGCCGCGCTCAGTAAGCTCCCCGTTTTGAATACGGCTTTTCAGCCGTACAAGAAGGCGTTCTTGTAGTTGCTCAAAGTACATTTGGGCAGACTCCCCTGTCATCAGTTAAAGAGCTACCACGATTTCCTAGTCCTCCAAAAATGGCAGGCGCACACAATGAGGCTATTTCATTCCGAAATAGGTGCTAAGAAATCTACCGTAATCATAGCAGAGTGCGAAAGTATTTTTGTACTTTTTTATTATTTCTTATGGGGCAGTAAGTCCATTCCTTCCAACCGCCTAGCTCCAGATGGCGAAGGTCATTCTGATAGCTATTCAATAAATCTTTAAGACATAAGGTTGACGAAAAAGCGGCAGGAGTTATTCTGATTATGGAATTGGACAGCCCCCCCAAATGAGGGTGGTTTTAGAGGAGAGAAAGACAAATGGAATGGACGAGATCAGAAACTTTGGCGCTGGCTTTGCACAATTGCACGTCGTGCCGTGGACTAGGACTGCGTATTGGGAAACGTGGGGGGATTCACCCCTGTAACTGCGTGTTAAGAAACATCTTTCGCGCTTGCTTCAACCGTTTTAAGTACTGCCAGGAAAAGGAAAAACACATGACGCGCGCGGCCATTGAGTTTGTGGCAGGGCGTGATCGCAAGGCAACCTGGGGGCGAAAAGACGAGGAATATTCCGCCGACTTTATACTGATAACGAAGCGGACATTAACACCAGAAGAGTACAAGCTATTTACCTTTCATTATTTACTTGGTGCCGATTGGAAGCTTTGCTGCCGGCGTATGAAGCTGGAGCGAGGCCTGTTTTTTCATGCTGCTTACCGTATTGAGCAGAAGCTTGGAAAGGTTTTCCGTGAACTGCAGCCGTATGCCTTGTATCCGCTGAACGATTATTTCCACACATCGCGGCCAGCGTTTGGGGCCAATCAAAATCCGTTCCCGCGAGAAGACGACTATGAAGGACGCCCGATGCCGGTTCGGCCTCCAGTGCTGCTGAAGTTATTGAAGCGGCTGGAAGAAGCTGAGGATGAAGATATGCGGGAACTGCTGGCGGCTTAGTTGATTTTACGTTGAGCTGCTGAACCCCGCGGTCCTTGTGGCCGCGGGCTTTTTATTGCTGGTCTCTTTTTTATTGCCGATCTATGGAATGTTCTGCTGCTGTTGGGTTTTTGTGAACAAGCAGCTGGCGGCCAAGCCTACTGCGAACAGCACTACGTTGC
Source organism: Bryobacterales bacterium (assembly GCA_038220135.1). Classification (GTDB taxonomy): domain Bacteria; phylum Acidobacteriota; class Terriglobia; order Bryobacterales; family Bryobacteraceae; genus JANXSF01. The sequence goes on from JBBRJC010000222.1 coordinate 6,097, forward strand.
CTACGGCGCCGATCATCAAATCGTCCCAGCCGAAGTTCCACGTGCCTAAATCTATCAATGGCTTTGCCCCTTTCGTTATAACCGCCCAAATAGTACAGGCCGTGCTGGCTGCTATCCCGATATAAACTCCCTGTGCGTTCGCGCGCTTGCTGAAGTAGGCGAGCAAAAACAAACCGAACAAGCCGCCGGAGACCATGGCCGAAACTGCAAACCACATGGATAACGCATTGCCTTTGGTGTGGGCCAGTATAAGGCCGGCACATGCGGCCAATGCGCCTACAATGGCGATGATAATTTTAGCCATCC
>JBBRJC010000223.1:0-6395 GCA_038220135.1 Bryobacterales bacterium
GATTGTTCCCAGATCTGCCAGTGCTGCGGCAACGCTCTCGGTTGCTCCATTCAGATTCGTGGCCAGCAGCTTCTGCTGCACAATATTGGTTTGCTCGTTCTGCAGCAGCTTGATAGGCTGGCTGGCAATGTTGACGGTACGCGTCAAAATCGTCTGCAGATCAGCAGAAAACTTGCTGGCCCCTGTAAAGGCGATCGGTGTGATTGTACTCATGTAGGTGGTGCCTCCGCAAAGCTCTTATCGGCACCACCTGTAAGAATATTAGCGGGGTTCTGCGTCCATGAAGTAATAACAGATGGTATGGCAAACAACCAAATGGGCATCCTCAATCCGTCCCATATGCGGCGAGGCCACATGGATGTTGAGATGAGCCATCGGTCCCAGCTTTCCGCCGTCGCGGCCGGTAAGTGCTATTGTTTTCAATCCTGCCTGATTGGCGTACTCCATGGCTTGCACTACGTTGGGTGAATTGCCGGATCCACTGATGGCCATGAAAATGTCGCCCGGCTTGGCGAAATTCTTCATCTGCTCGGTGAAAACGCAATCGTAGCTGACGTCATTGGCGTAGGCGGTGATCACTTCCATATTGTCGGTGAGTGCCATTACTTTGAACCGTTTCTCGCGCTGGTAGCTGGAGCCCTTGATCATGTCGCACATAAAATGCGAAGCGGTGGAAGCGCTGCCGCCGTTACCGGCTACGAATACCATTTGCCCAGCATCGCGGGCATCTCGCATCATTTCGATTGCCTGGTTAATCTTGGCGAAATCGAGTGTGGAAAGGGTTTCTTGAAGGTTTGAGTAGTACTGCTCAGCGAAGTTCATTTCACTTCTTATCGTATCGCAGATGCCATAATGGTCATACTTTGACACGTTTTCTGACCTTCATTCTACTGTTGCTCCCGCTTCATGCCGAAGACTGGCCTCAATTCCGTGGTCCTGGAGGGGAGGGACACTCGGCGGAAGTGAACCTGCCGCTTGAATGGAGCGAAACCAAAAACCTGGTTTGGAAGACGGCTGTGGCGGGCAAGGGCTGGTCGTCACCGGTGGTTATGGGCGACCGGATTTGGCTCACTTCGGCAATCGGCCAAACTCTGCATGCGCTCAGTTTCGACAAAGATACGGGCAAGTTGTTGAAAGACGTTGAAGTTTTTGCAGTGAAAGACCTGGGCAAACAACATGCCAAGAATACGCACGCCTCCCCGACTCCGGTGCTGGAAGCTGGCCGCGTCTATGTCCATTTTGGCAAGCACGGTACGGCAGCGCTCGACATGGACGGGGAAGTATTATGGCGTACCCACTTGGACTACGACTATGTTCATGGAACCGGCGGGTCGCCTGTGATTTATAAGAATTTGTTGATTTTTAACTGTGATGGTGGGGATGTGCAGTTTGTGGTTGCGCTGGATAAAGCTACCGGGAAAGTGAAATGGAAGACTTCCCGGCAAACTTATATGGCCTTTGCAACTCCGCTGATTATTCAAGTAAATGGAGAAGATCAGTTGATCAGTCCTGGTGCCCATCGTACGGTGGCTTATGATCCATCAAGTGGAAAAGAGTTATGGTCTGTGCCATATGGCGAAGGATTTTCCAATGTTTCCAGGCCTGTGTACGGGCACGGTTTGGTGTTCCTTTCGACGGGGTTCAACCGAGCGGATTTGATTGCGGTGAAACCCGGTGGCGAGGTGGCTTGGAAATATTCGCGCTCAGTATCCCTGACGCCTTCTTTTCTGCTTGTGGGGGATGAGCTTTATATGGTCAGCGACAACGGAATTGCCACCTGCTTTGACGCCAAGACCGGAACAGTTCACTGGCAACAGCGTTTGGGCGGCAATTATTCGGCTTCGCCAACATTTGCTGACGGTCGAATCTATTTTCAAAGCGAAGAAGGCGAAACGATTGTGATTGAGCCGGGGAAGAAGTTTTCAAAACTGGCGGTGAACCGGTTGGATGCAGCGACGCTGGCGTCGATGGCGATATCGGGCGGGCGTATTTTCATTCGTACGGATTCGAATCTTTACGCATTTGGTGCCAAGTAGGGCAGTGTTACGGCCGTTAGGGCTGCCTGATTCCACTTTTTTTTCGCGGACCTTGGCGGCCAAATGCTACCATAGGATCTCAGGCCTCGGGCTTCGTGCAATGGGTAGCTGCAAACCCCGCCAGGTCCGGAAGGACGCAACGGTAGTGGTGATTCCTGTGTGCCGCGGATCACCCGGGGTCTGATTAACTTCTAGCGCGCATGTACCAAGTCATCGCCCGCAAATACCGCCCCCAAGCATTTGAAGAGCTCGTCAGCCAGGAGCACGTCCGGACGACTCTGGAGAATGCAATTAGTGCCTCGCGCATTGCGCACGGCTATATCTTCGCAGGGCAGCGAGGAACAGGAAAGACTACGGTTGCCCGCATTATGGCGCGCTGTCTGAACTGTATTGAAGGCCCCACCAACAAGCCATGCGAAAACTGTGCCAGTTGCCGGGAAGTGACGGCAGGGAATTCGGTTGACGTTATTGAAATCGATGCTGCGTCTAACCGCGGAATCAATGAAATGCGCGAATTGCGGGAGAGCGTCCGGTATCGGCCTGCGCGCGACCGTTACAAGGTTTTCATTGTTGACGAAGCGCACCAAATTACTTCAGAAGCGTTTAACGCGCTACTGAAAACGTTGGAAGAGCCGCCGGAATGGGCGGTGTTCATCCTCTGCACCACTGAATCTCACAAAATTCCGGTCACCATCGGTTCTCGTTGCCAACAGTTCAGCTTTCGGTCGGTCGATTTTCAAGATCTGGTTGACCGCATGGCGTGGATTTGTAAGCAGGAAGGCATTGAGGCGAATGAAGAAGCGCTTGCGCTGCTTGCCCATGCTGGGGAAGGCAGTGTTCGCGATTCGCTTTCGGCATTGGATCAGGCGATTGCGTGTTGTGGGAACAAGCTTTCGGCAACAGAAGTGCGGACGCTGCTGGGTTTGTTTTCGCTGGATATTTTGGGGCAAGTCACCGAGGCGCTGGAGTCTACTGATTCCGCCAAGATGCTGGAAATTGTGGGAGAACTGGAGCGCAACGGCGCCAGCCTACAGCACTTTTGCCGTGAACTGGGCCGCTATTTTCGCAATTTGCTGGTTACCAAAATTACTGGCGCTGAAACGCGTCTGGTTGCTGCGTCGCCACGTGAAAAAGAGCGCATGGCTGTGCTGGCCGCCCGCTTTACCGAAGACGATCTGACGCGGTATCTGAACCTGACATTGGATCTATTCAAGCAACTGCAATATTCGTTGCAACCGCGATTGCATATGGAGTTGGGGCTTCTGCGTTTGGTTCATGCCGGCCGGCTGACGTCGATCGAACAGGCACTCGCAAATCTTGGACCTGCTTCAGCATCCGCTGCTGCGCCCCGTCAGGTTGCTGCGCCGGCAGCTGCTTCGCGGCCGACGCAACAGTATGCACCTCCGCCACCTGCCATGGCAGTACGTCCGGCTGCACCTCCACCGCCTCCGCCACCTCCGCCGCGTGAGCCCATTGCTTCTGGTTCGTTACAAGCTCGTCTGCAGGCGCAGTTAGTGGAACTGGGCATGACGTTTACTGCCGATGCGATTGAGAATGCCGATTTGGTTGAAAGTGGTAACGAACTTACCATCACAGCGCCCATTGAATGGAAGATGGCGCTGAATGAAACTGACATCAACAAGGGGCTTGTCGCTCTGGGTGTTGGCCAACGACGAATCAAGATTGTTACTGGAGCCGCAAAATCTGCTCCCAAACCGGAGCGTAGTCCGGCGCTAGACGACGAAGTGGCCGGACGTGCGCTGGCCAACCCCGATGTGCAACGCTTTCAACAGGCGTTCCCTGAAGGTCAGGTTCGCAAAGTTCAAGATTTGAAGGATTAGGACATGAAACTACCCGGAAACATGCAGGCCATGATGCAACAGGCCCAGAAGATGCAGCAGAAGATGCAGGAAGAGATCGCGCAGATCAAAGTGGACGCATCGGCAGGCGGCGGTATGGTTACTGTAAGCATGGACGGCCAAAAGCACGTGCTTGGTGTGAAGATCGACCCGGAAGCTGCGAGTGACGTGGAAATGCTGCAGGATATGGTCATGGCTGCTGTAAACGAAGCGGCTAAAAAAGTGGACGATTTGTCGCAGTCCAAGATGTCTGGCATGCTTGGCGGAATGGGTCTGCCTCCCGGACTGTTCTAAATCATGATGGACTTTGCCGGGCCATTGGGGCGAGTGATCGACGAGTTGCGGAGGCTGCCCGGTGTCGGGCAGAAGTCGGCGCAACGCATGGCGTTCAGTTTGCTTCGTATGCCGCGCGAAGATGCAGAGCGGCTGGCAAAGGCGATTCTTGACGTAAAAGACAAGCTGACGATTTGCATTATCTGTAACAACATCAGTGATGCGGAAAGTTGCAGCATCTGCCGTAATCCGAACCGGGATCAATCGGTGATCTGTGTGGTTGAAGAACCGCCGAATATTGTTCCCATTGAGACTACCCGAACTTTCAATGGGCTGTATCATATCCTGCATGGCGCAATTAGTCCGCTGCGTGGGATTGGGCCGGAGCAACTACGGATTAAGAGCCTGATAGAGCGGCTGGCTTCCGATTCAGTAAAGGAAATTATTCTGGCCACTAACCCGACGGTGGAAGGCGAGGCAACTGCTTCGTATTTATCGCGGTTGATCAAGCCTTTAGGCGTGAAGGTAACCCGTATCGCTATGGGTATTCCGGTGGGCATGGATTTGGAGTTTGCCGATGAAGTTACTATGTCTAAATCTATGGAGAACCGGCGCGAGCTTTAGCGCGCTTCTTTGGGCCACAAGCGCATTCGCGCAGAGCGAAGCTGCCGTGGCCGCGCGCAGGTGGCGCGAGTCGCACGAACTTCCTATAGTTCAGGAGTTTTCCAAGCTCCTTGAAATTCCCAACATCGCCCGAGATTTACCCAATATCCGCCGCAATGCTGCGTTGCTCCGCGAAATGCTGGAACGGCGTGGTGTGAAGACGCAACTGCTGGAAGTGCCCGATGTGCCGCCTGTGGTGTTTGGCGAAATTGTGACGCCGGGTGCGAAGAAGACGCTGGTGTTTTATGCACATTATGACGGCCAGCCGGTGGAGCCCAAGGACTGGACTGGCGGCGCGCCTTTCAAACCGATTTTGCGCACAGCTGCGCTGGAGGCGGGTGGCAAAGACATTCCGCTGCCGCAGGCGGGGCAACTTTTCAATCCAGAGTGGCGGCTTTATTCGCGATCAACTGGCGATGATAAGGGTGCGATTATTGCGCAACTGACGGCGCTTGATGCGTTGCGGGCAGCCGGGGTGAAGCTGAACAGTAACATCAAGTTTTTCTACGAAGGCGAAGAAGAGGCGGGTTCGGCTCACGTTGATGCGATCTTGCGTAAATATAAGAACCTGCTTGGTGCTGATTTGTGGTTGTTCTGCGACGGACCGGTGCATCAAAATCGTCAACAGCAGGTGGTGTTTGGTGCGCGGGGGACGATGGGGCTGAATCTCACAGTTTACGGGCCGCGGCGAGAGTTGCATAGCGGGCACTACGGCAACTGGGCGATCAATCCGGCCTGGACTTTGACTCATTTGTTGACGTCGATGAAAGACATTGAAGGCAAAGTGCTGGTGCAGGATTTCTACAAAGGGGCGCAATCTTATGGCGCACTGGAGAAGAAGGCCATTGCGGAGGGCCCGAGTTTTGAGAGGGAACTGAAAGACGAGCTTTGGTTGAATACCACTGAGGGTGGGGATCGGATTGAAGAACGCATTGGTTTGCCTTCGCTGAATATTCGCGGGCTGGAAAGCGCTGGGGTTGGGCCGCAATCGCGAAACGTGATTCCAATCACGGCAACAGCGTCGATCGATATTCGTCTGGTGAAGGGCATGGACCATAAGGTGACCGCAGGCCGGGTTATCGAACATATTCGTCGGCAGGGATTTTATGTGGTAACCGATCACGAGCCGACTGAACAGGAACGCAAAACGCATAGCCGTGTGGCACGGGTTACGATTTCAGATGGCTATAACGCCTCGCGGATCGCGATGGATCATCCACTGGCGCTGAAGGTGGTGAAGGTGATTGAGGCGGCGCGTGGAAAGGTGGTCAGATTGCCGATGTCTGGTGGGTCGGTTCCCATGTCGATTTTTGAGAGTATATTGGGCGCTCCGTTGATCATGATTCCTATTGCGAATCACGACAATAATCAGCATAGTCATAACGAAAATATGCGGATCAGGAATTTGTGGGATGGGATTGAGACGATGGCGGCTTTACTGGCGATGGAATAGGCTGCCTCACAGCTGCTTCTAACTAATTGATTTAGAAGTGCCTTTTCCCCTTACATTTTTCTGGCTTGCGATTGCTGTTCTTTCGGTGCAAGCTGAGGTCACAATTATGAC
>JBBRJC010000224.1:0-6384 GCA_038220135.1 Bryobacterales bacterium
CGAGCTGAAAGGCAGGCTGCTGGGCGGCAGTCGAAAGGATCAAGCGAAGAACGCCGGTAGAATCGTATTCTTCGCCATTAGTCCGCGAGGCCGTGGTGCGTCTGCTAGCCGCTGCCTAAAGCATTACAATCCTTTACACTACTTTCGGCCTTCAGCCGCGTTTAAGAACATAGTGGTTCACCGGACGACCCCCTTGCAACAACAAAATGTACACTACAAATAACTATCCGCCGGTAAGGAGTAATCAATGAACAAGTTCCTATTCACCAGCTTTGCCGCAACCGGTATTTTGCTCGCACAACGCGGTGGCGGCGGCGGAAATGGCACAACTCCGCTAGCGTCACTAAAGACCGCTTCAGTCCCTCGCCCAAGCGGGCTTGATCTTTACGTTAAAGACGAAACGGCTCTGGTGGCTTTGGGCAAGGCCTTGTTTTGGGATATGCAAGCCGGCAGTGATGGCCGCACCGCCTGTGCGTCATGCCACTTCCACGCCGGTGCCGATCATCGTTCGCAGAACCAACTCGCTGGCACCGCAGCCGCACCAAACGCTTTGTTAACCACGTCCGATTTTCCATTTCACCAACTGTCCAATGTGAACGACAATCGCTCTCCAGTCGTGCGTGATGCCCGTCAAATGGCAGGTTCCGCCGGAGTGATTTCGCGTACCTTTCTGTCCTTAATTTCCGGCCTTTCAATGGAAGATTTCACGGCCGCTGTCTCAAACACAACACTGGCCGGAGTGCAAACGCGCCGCGTAACAGCGCGCAACGCCCCATCAGTCATTAATTCGGTATTCTACGTGCGCAACTTTTGGGATGGGCGCGCCAGCAATCTGTTTACCGGCGCAACTCCTTTCGGCGATTCCGATACAAGTTTGAATGCGTGGATTTTTGAAGATGGATCGCTACAAGCACGTGCAGTAAAAATACAGAATTCCAGCCTCGCCTCGCAGGCTGTTGGTCCGGCACTCAATGAAGTGGAGATGTCTTACGCCGGAAGAACCTGGTCCGATTTAGGCCGCAAATTAATGAGACTGCCCCCGCTAGGGCAGCAGAAAGTTGCAGCCGGCGATAGTGTACTGGGTGCCATGGCTAACTCAAATGGCAACGGTCTGCTCTCCGGCATCAGCTATCAATCGCTGATAAAGGCTGCATTTCTTCCACAATATTGGAATTCACCGGAGGGCGACAAGAATCAGATGGAGCTAAACTTTGCTCTGTTTTGGGGACTGGCAATTCAAGCGTACGAAGCAACTTTGATTTCCAACGATTCGCGATTCGATCAGTTCATGGAAGGTAATCGTACGGCCCTGTCAGCGCTTGAACAACAAGGCATGCGCGCATTTCAGGACGGCAATGCACAATGCACCCAGTGCCACAATGGCCCGGAATTGAGCGCCGCTGCTTTCACCAATGTGCTGCGTCGCGGGTTGACGTCAACCGATCCCGACAACGCCGGATTCTTCCGCATCGGCTCAAGCCCCATCGACGAAGATGCTGGGCTGGGTGGAAAAGATGGCTTTGGCGTGCAACTGTTTTTGCCCAATCGCACCGGTGCTGCAAACGGAACTTTCAAGGCCCCGGGGTTGCGTAACGTGGAACTGACCGGCCCCTATTTTCATAACGGCAGTCAGGCCACGCTAGAACAAGTGGTGGATTTTTATGGGCGCAACGGTGACTTCCCAACAGGCGGAAATCTTGGTCCGGGTATCGGCCGCATTCGCCTCAGCGCTCAAGACAAAACCTCGATCGTTGCCTTTCTGAAATCCCTCACAGACGAACGGGTGCGCTATCAGAGTGCGCCGTTCGATCATCCTTCCCTCTGCGTTTCGGTTGGCCATTCGGAATTGTCACCGGGGGTTCTTCAGACTGACGCCGATCAACCTGGGTTGGTCGCGCTCGACAAGTGGTCGTTAATACCTGCGGTGGGTAAATTGGGCAGTGCCACGCCACTCAATACTTTCGAGGAACTGCTGAGAACGGGCGGAACATCTGGCCAATCGTGCCCGGCAGTGCAATAAGCACCGGGTCCGCTCACCGCCGTTAATGATCCCGCTCAACTCCCCAATTGAGCCCGCTCGTCAGAAAGTATAGTGGAATATGGCAGTTTGCTGCCACACTAGACTCGAACATGCGCATTCTCGGTCTCACATTCATTCTTGCCTGCACAAGCCTTATGGCCCAGACAGGCACCATCAAAGGTAGCGTCACTCTTGCCACCAGCGGCGATGCGCTACACCATGCCCGTGTACTTTTGCTGCCTCTTGGACGCAGTGTCGATACTAACGAACAAGGTCAGTATCAATTCACCAATATTCGGCCTGGTAAATATGAAGTAACCGCCCACATGATGGCGCTCAGCGACACTCGCCAGCGGGTTGAATTGGCCGCCGGTGCGATTGTTGTGGCCGACTTCAAAATGGCTCTTAGCAACATGAAACAGGAACTTACCGTGACCGCTTCAGGCAAGGAAGAAACACCGCTTGAGGCATTTAGCTCAACCAGTTCCATCGATTCGCTGGACCTCGCCACGAAATCTGGAACTTCGCTCGGGGACGTGCTCGATCATGAGGCGGGCGTGAATAAGCGCAGTTTTGGTCCAGGCAATACACGGCCGGTTATCCGCGGATTCGACGGTGATCGCGTGCTGGTCATGCAAGATGGTATGCCAACCGGAACTCTTTCTTCACAATCGGGCGATCATGGTGAACCAGTTGACCCGGCAGCTCTGGAACGGGTTGAAGTGGTGCGGGGCCCGGCTACTTTGTTGTATGGAACCAATGCACTGGGGGGCGTGGTGAACATGATCACCGGCCACCACGAGATGCATCACGAACCGCACCAGGGGGCAAGCGGTTATGTCACCGGAATTGGCGGCACAAATAATGGACTGGGTGGACTCTCAGGCGGTGTGGAATATGGCATTAAAAACTGGGTATTGCATGGCCAGGCAGGAGGACAGCGCTCCAGTGATTATCACTCCCCAATCGGACCAGTAATCAATTCCGGCGCGAGTAATAATGGTGGCAGTGCGGGAGTTGCTTACTATGCGAAGAAAGGATTTTTCCATACTTCGTATCACACGCAACTGGGCACCTATCAAATTCCTTACGATACGAAGGACCCGAATGCGGAAATCCCCAAGATCGATTTTATTCAGCAAAATGTCCGCTTCGGTGGTGGAATTCGCAACTTCGACAAAGGGCTCGATGGGCTGAACTACAGCATCAACTATTCCGATTGGCATCACAAAGAAATCGTGGATGAAGTGGTGGGAACCGAGTTCTACAACAAAGCAATGTCCTATCGCGCGGTGTTCGATCAACGAAAGTATGGGCCATTGAGCGGTAGCTTCGGCTTCTCTGGACTGCATCGCAAATACAAAATCACTGGCCTGGAAAAGCTGGCGCCCGATACCACTCAAAATCAGACCGCCGTTTTCGCGGTGGAAACTTTGACGTGGGACAAGGTGCGATTTCAGTTCGGCGGTCGATTGGAAAATAACAGCTTCGATCCGAAAGGCCTCAGGGCACGAAGCTTCACTGGTGTGTCGGGCGGTGCTGGTATCAGTATCCCGGTCTGGACCGGCGGCGCAGTGGTTGCCAACTACGCCCATTCCTTCCGTGCCCCAGCGCTTGAGGAACTCTATAACCGCGGCCCGCATGCCGGAAATAATACCTTCGAAATTGGTAATTCCGACCTCACCCGCGAACGTGCCGACGGCTTCGATCTCGCCGTTCGCCATCAGTCCACCAAGTTTCGTGCGGAACTAAATTCGTTCATCTACTTGATGGATAACTTCGTGTATCTCGCTCCAACCGGCAATATTGCAGAAGGCTTGATTGAGGCGCGCTATGCGCAGGCTAAGAGCAAGTATCAAGGTGCTGAAGGGCGTCTCAGCGCAGGGGTACATCCCAACCTGACACTTAATTTGGGCTTCGATTTGGTCAATGCCGAAATCCGGCAAGGCAGCATTCCCCTGCCCCGCATTCCTCCAGTTCGTGGCCGTTTGGGCGTGGATTGGCACTACAAAGGCTTCACGATTGCGCCCGAATTGCAGCTAACTAATAAGCAGGACCGGGTTTTCACAACAGAGACCCCGACCGCAGGCTACGTGCTGTGCAATTTGAAAGGTAGTTACGTGATTGCCGGACCGCACAAAATTCACCAATTCGGCGTCAATTTCTATAACGCCGCCGACGTACTCTATCGGAACCACTTGTCGTTCATCAAAGAGTTCGCGCCGGAAATCGGCCGTGGCGTTCAGGTATCTTATACTCTGCGCTTCTTTTAAATTCACGGAATCGAAGGAAGAGTACGAGCCCAGCAGCATCGCATTGAGTTCTAGCGCAATTCACCAACGCGGTGTAGCTTCATCAGATTGGTAGTGCCCGCGCGACCGATGGGTTGACCTGCCACCATTACAACCAAATCTCGAATCTTCATCCAACCGCGGTCAAGAAGCATGCGATCCATTTGCGCCAGCATTTCGTCAGTTGAGGTAACCATGGGGGCCACAATGGCGCGCACACCGAAAATGGGCGAAAGCTGCCGGGCGACAGCAGCACTGCCAGTAAAAGCATAGATCGGCACCGGCGGACGATAGCGGGCGATCAGACGGGCGGTAGAACCAGTCGACGTAAACACAACAATGGCCGAAACACTGGCTGTTCTCGCTGTATGGTAGGCACTATCGGCAATCATTTCGGCAATGCTCGGCTTGGCGGGAAGCGGTATATCTTTGAAACCCTGATGCCGCAAACTGGCTTCGGCTTCAGTGGCAATGCGGGCCATCATTTTGACGCTTTCCACCGGGTACTTACCCGCACCAGTTTCAGCAGAGAGCATTACGGCGTCGGTGCCATCATAAATGGCGTTGGCAATATCGGAAACTTCAGCACGTGTCGGCACCGGGTTTTCGATCATCGATTCCAACATCTGCGTTGCGGTAATAACAAACTTCCCGTATTGCCGGGAACGTTCAATAATTGACTTTTGAATGAACGGCACTTTTTCCAGTGCCATTTCCACCCCGAGATCCCCACGGGCAACCATCACACCGTCAGTCTCCTGCAAAATGTCGTTGAGTTGCTCCCAGGCTTCCGGTTTTTCGATTTTCGCGATGATCGGAATTGATTTTTCCTTCTCCTCCAGATAGAGGCGGAGCCGCACCAGATCGGCCGGTTTGCGTACAAAACTAAGGGCGATAAAATCGATGTCCTGGTTGATGAAGAAACCCAGATCCGCCATATCCTTGCGGGTGAGCGATGGGGCGCTGACGTTTACGCCGGGCAAATTGATGCCCTTGTTGTTGCCGATCCAGCCGCCGGACACCACTTCGTGGGTCACCCTCACGCCATCGGATTTAATGACGCGCAGTTCCACAGAACCATCGGCAAGCAACACCCGGTCTCCAGATTGCAGATCTCGAGCAAAATCTTTGTAACCGGTACAAGCCCGCTGTTTGTTGCCGATCACTTCAGTGTCTGTAGTGATTTCAAACTGGTCGCCTGTTTCAAGAAGCACCTTGCCTTCTTCAAACTTGCCGAGGCGAATCTTCGGACCCTGCAGATCCACCAGGATGCCTACAGATCTGTTCATCAGGCCTGATACTTCGCGGATACGAGCAATACTGCGGGCATGAATTTCTTGCGTTCCATGCGAGGCGTTAAGGCGGAAGATGTCTACACCGGCGTCGAGAAGTTTGGCAACGATCTCATCGGTATCGCTCGAAGGCCCGAGCGTGGCAACGATTTTTGTAGTTCTCATGAGGGAAGGGTTTTGAACTGCTTCTTCTATTATGTCAACTAACTCATCGGCATCCTGAGGCAATTCGTCTTCCGGGAGATTGATTTTTTTCATAGATCCGATAACGTTTCGCTGAGCGCCTGAGCGGTGACCTCCAGCGGCCTTTAAATTCTGGCATAATAGAGTTCCCTAGTTGTCCGCGCGGCTATTTGCAGCGCATGAAGTTATTAACTCCGTCCGAGAAGCCACGCCTCAATGAGGTGGTAGGAGTCGTGTTGTTTTTCGCGGCCCTGGCTATGCTTGTTGCTTTGGCAACCTATTCGCCGTGGGATCCTTCGTGGAATACGGCAACCTCCCTAAAAGCAGTCAACAAAATCGGCAAGCCGGGCGCTTGGTTTGCCGACATCAGCTTCACAATTTTTGGATTTTCGGCACTGCTGATGCCCGTGTTGCTGTTCGTGATTTCCTACAAATGGTTCCGGTCGCAAGCAGTTGAGGCGGCATGGATTCGCTTCGTGGGTTGGACGACGCTTGTGCTTTGCACGGCCACCATATTTGGAATCGCACCGGAGTGGAAGTTCTTTTCCGGAAGAATTCTGGCGGGTGGATTGCTGGGGCTGGCCACGTCGGGATACCT
>JBBRJC010000225.1:0-6376 GCA_038220135.1 Bryobacterales bacterium
GAATTGGGCGAAACATTTTGGAAGCGTGGAATCGCACCTGAAACGGATGCTTGTGAATCCTGTGAAATCGGACCGAGCCCGATCGCAACCGAACCCTGCGCCGTCACTCCATCCTGCCGTCCGGCCCAGCCAAGAAAGACCGGAACCTGGGCACTTTCCCGGGTAGACGCGTTGGAATCAACCACTTCATAAACTACTAATCCAGAACCAGAAGTCAGAAACACTTCACTGGCCGCATTGAAATTAACAGTGGGCGATCCAACAGGCGGAGCGGCCAACGCCAAAATGCCACCAGCGCCGGTTTCATCATGACCTTTCACCCGGACCAACAGCAGTTGGCCTTGCGCGGTGGCTGTATAGGAGCCTCCATTCGTTGGCAATCCCAGATCTCCACCAGCAGTTGGAGTTGTGGCAGTCGACCCGGCAATCGCATCCGGCACAAACAACTGAGCGCCTTGCGGAAATCCACTGTAACGAAGTACGACCCGTGTTCCGGAATCAGAATTTGCCCCACGCTTCTCGAACGAACTGGCCTGGCCTTCGGTGACCCTTACTGAAGCAAAGCGAGTTCGGGCTGCGATCAGTTCAGAAAACGAAATCGTCGACGGCACAGGTGAAGCCGAGCAGATGAAGGTTGACGAATAGCTGGCCAGCAGCGCCCGCAGCGGAAAACCGACGATCAGCGGAGTGGACTCGATCCGCAGGGCCGAAGTCCCGTTGGAACCAAGCGTAACCCGCACCGGTTGCTCCCCCGCCAGCCATGCATTCACTCGTAGATTGGAAATCCGTAGATTTACAGCACCGTTAGCCGGCACAGTGAACGTAATGCCGGAAATCGCGGTCGAGGAAGGCGATTGTACTTCCGCCGTTGTGTTCAGTAATTGCTGCGTGGCTCCGTTTTCGAGAAGCACTAAGATATCGGCATTCCTGCTGAGCACTCCCAACCGGTTAGTCAGCACCGTGGTGAGAGAAAAAATGGTCAGGTTTGTGTTGATAACGTTGCCAGGCGTTCCACCGGTGCAATTCAGAACGATATCACCCGTCCGCTCGGTAACGCCTTCGGAACGTATTGCCGCCGGGACGGCTGATACAACACAATTAAGAGAAGAGCTTTGCGCCTGGGCCGCAACAATGCTGGCTAAGGCAAGAAAGAAATATAAAGATTTTCGCAACATACACACACCTCCGTTCATCTGAGAAGGGACGCTGGAGGGACAGTCCAATCCTCAGGGTACAATGAAATAAGGAACCAGTCCATGCTCTTGACCGGCACCTTAGCCGAAGAAATTCTCGATTTGAAGCACGACCGCAAGGCCGTCTTGCTTGCCCATCATTACCAAGAGTCTGAGATTCAAGAACTTGCAGACTTTATCGGCGATAGCCTTGAACTTTCTCGAAAAGCGCAGTCAACCGACGCAAATGTAATACTTTTCGCCGGTGTTTACTTTATGGCAGAAACTGCCAAAGTATTGAATCCAAATAAAATAGTCGTCGTGCCGGACAAAAACGCCGGCTGTTCCCTGGTCGATTGTTGCCCGGTTGGCCCCATCCGCGCCTTTAAACAGCGTTACCCGGATCACATTATTGTCAGCTACATCAATACCAGTGTTGACGTGAAGGCTGAAAGCGACATTTTGTGTACTTCCAGCAACGCCGTTGCAGTGGTAAATTCCATTCCCGCCGACAAACCAATCCTGTTTTTGCCCGACGTCAACTTGGGCAATTATGTAAAAAAGCAAACGGGCCGCGAAAACATGCGCATCTGGCAAGGTGCCTGTATCGTCCACGCCACTTTCCCATCCCGACGCGTGGTGCAGGCTAAGTTGGCACACCCGGAAGCGATTGTGATCGCCCATCCGGAATGTCCGCCCGACGTGTTGAAGCTGGCTGACTATATCGGCTCCACCTCGGCCTTGATCAATTATTGTGCCACTTCACCGGAAAAAGAATTCATCGTCATGACCGAAAGTGGCGTGCAACATTCGCTGCGTAAGAACTCGCCGGAAAAGAGTTTCTATTTCGTCAACAATGAAAACTGCAACTGCAGCGAGTGCCCGTACATGAAGATGAACACGCTCGAAAAAGTGCGCGACGCCTTGCGTGATCTGCAGCCCCGGGTGGAAATTGCAGCTGACATAATGGAACGAGCGCGCGTGCCAATTGAACGCATGCTAGCTCTGAAATAAATGGACACCTCACCGGTTTACGATACCTTTGGCCGACTGCACGACAGCTTGCGGATCTCCGTCACCGACCGGTGCAATATCCGCTGTTTTTATTGCATGCCGGAACTGGATGCCCAGTACATGCCTCGAGCGGAAATCCTCAGTTGGGAAGAGATGGCGCGCGTGGTGCGCGTCGCCTCTGAAATGGGAGTGCGAAAAATTCGCATTACGGGCGGCGAGCCGCTGGTTCGGAAAAATCTGTCGTTCCTGATTCGCGAAATCGGTAAAATCCCAGCCATTGAAGACATTGCTTTGACCACCAACGGGACGCTGCTGGCGGGGCAGGCTCAAGAATTGTACGACGCGGGCCTGCGACGCATCAATGTCCACATCGATACCCTCAACCGCGAACGGTTTTTAAAGATCACGCGGCGCGATGAATTCGACAAAGTGATGGCCGGAATCGATGCAGCGCAACGCGTTGGGTTCAAGGTGAAAATCAACGCCGTTGCGGTGAAAAATCTGGTGGAGGAGGACATTGTTCCTCTGGCTCGTTTTGGCCGCGAACGTGGCATTGAAATTCGCTATATCGAGTTCATGCCTCTCGATGCGCAGGGGCTTTGGGATAAGTCCAAAGTGCTGATGCAGGACGAGATGATGGAACTGATATCTCGTGAAATCGGGCCGTTGGAAGAGATTCCAGATCGAGATCCGCGCGCGCCGGCGAGTGAGTACCGTTTCGCTGATGGCATTGGCACTGTTGGCTTTATTGCATCGGTGTCGAAGCCGTTTTGTTTGAACTGCAACCGCATCCGGCTGACCTCGGACGGAAAGTTGCGTTATTGCCTGTTTGCAATTGAAGAGACCGATTTGAAGGGTTTGTTGCGTGATGGTTCGCCTGACGAAGCGATTGCGCAGGCGATTCGCGGAAACATCAGACAGAAGTGGATCGGGCACGAAATCAACACAGTGAAATTCGTCGCGCCTCCTCGGCCGATGAACGCAATTGGTGGATAAGTATTTTGCATGAAATCCATATCTGCAATGCTCTCTGTGCGAGAAGGTGCTAAGGCCGTTGCCTTCTATAAAACAGCTTTCGGGGCTAGCGAACTTTTTCGGATTGACGATGAAAATGGGTCTGTGGTTGCCCATCTTTCTGTCGTCGAGGCTTTTTGGGTTGCCGATGAGTCCCCGGAAGATCTGAATTTTAGCCCTGAATCGCTTGGTGGCAGCACGGCCCGAATGGTGATGGTTGTTGAGGATCCAGATGTTGCATTTGCCTAAGCCGTGGAGGCCGGAGCCACGGTTGTAACTGCCGTCGATAATCAATACGGCTGGCGGCTGGGCCGAATCGTGGATCCATTTGGGCATCATTGGGAGATCGGCAAGTCACTTACCTGAATCTATTGGAGAAACCACATACTCCCGTCATCTTCTGTCCTTCGGCGCCATCTTCGTTTCCGACGTTGTCAAGGCCCGTAGCTTCTACAAAGATTTCCTCGGCTATGGCGAACCGTACGATTTAAAGAATCCGGACGGCACTTTTTCGATGACCTTCATCAAGATCAACGAACGCCAATACGTCGAAATATTTCCCGAAAAGGAAGCCAAGTCCGCCCGCCTAAACCACACCTCCGTCGAATCCGACGACATCGAAGGTATGCGCGCCTACCTCAAGTCGAAAGGCATTGCAGTGCCCGAAAACAAAGGCAAACATCGCATCGGCAACATGAGCTTCACCATCAAAGATCCTGACGGTCACGGCGTGGAATTTGTTCAGTACATGCCCGGCAGCTTCACACTGCGCGAAGCCGGAAAGTTTGCCGGGCCTGAGTGTATCTCCACCCGCATGGCTCATTTCGACATCATCGTTGGGGCCATCGAACCAGCCATAAAGTTCTACCATGACATCCTCGGCTTTGAAGAAACCTGGCGTGGCATCCGTGACGGCAAGCAACTCAATTGTGTAAATATGAAGGTACCAGACGGCGACGACTATGTTGAATTTATGCTCTACGACGAAAAGCCCGAGCCCACCAAGCGCGGCTCAACACACCACATCTGCCTCTTCGTTCCTGACATGGATAAAGCACTTGCCACCTTGGAAGCCCGCCCCGCACGAGCCTCCTACACGCAGCCGTTGCAAATCCGTACAGGCGTCAATCGCAAACGCCAAATGAATCTTTACGACCCTGACGGTACTCGTGTGGAATTGATGGAGCCGCACACGATTGACGGCAAACCAACACCATCTGCCACTGCCCCGCCACCGCATTAATCACACAACTCATGCGCACTCTACTCTTAATTGCACTCTCAGGAATGCTCCAGGCACAAAGCCTGACGCCACAAGAAACCGTCATGGCAAAGGCGATCGATGCAGAAGCCGAACAAGCCGTCGCGCTGCTTGAAAAAGTGGTGAACATCAACTCCGGCACCTTCAATCCTGAAGGTGTCACGAAGGTTGCCAGGATATTCGAAAGCGAATTCAAGGCGCTCGGTTTTACCACTCGCTACATTAATATGGATTCCGTTAAACGCGCTTCGCATCTTGTCGCCGAACGCACCGGCACACGTGGCAAGAACGTTTTGTTGATTGGCCATATGGATACGGTGTTTGAACCCTCAAGTCCGTTTCAGAAATTTGAGCGCAAAGGCACCACAGCCGTTGGCCCGGGCGTGTCCGACATGAAAGGCGGAGTGATCGTTATGCTCTCCGCATTGAAGGCGATGCAGAAGGCAGGCGTGCTTGACGGCACAAACATCACCGTATTTTTAACAGCCGACGAAGAAGCTGCGGGCCATCCCGTCGAAGTCTCGCGCAAAGAGTTCATTGAAGCCGGCAAGAAAGCCGCCTACGCTCTCTGCTTTGAAACCGGCTCCCGGCGCGATGGTAAGGATTATGCCTCCACCGCACGTCGCGGGTCCACCAGTTGGCGACTCAAAGTGAGTGCCAATTCAGGCCACTCCAGCGCCATCTTTAGCGACCGCATGGGCGACGGGGCGATCTATGAACTCAGCCGCATCATCAATGCCTTTCGCGAAGATTTGCGTGAACCGAATCTGACGTACAGCGTCGGTATGGTGCTCGGTGGTGCCGACGCGCAAATCGATCCAGGCGGACACGGTTCCGTCAATGGCAAATCAAACATTGTGCCCGGCGAAGCTTTGGCTATTGGCGATATTCGCGCGCTATACCCAGATCAACTTGCTCGCGTGAAGGACAAAATGCATTCAATTCTTTCGAAGAATCTCAAAGGAACAAAAGCAGAGCTGACCTTTTCTGAAGGCTATCCGCCCATGGCGCCTACGCCA
The DNA here is from genome assembly GCA_038220135.1 of Bryobacterales bacterium. Taxonomy (GTDB): domain Bacteria; phylum Acidobacteriota; class Terriglobia; order Bryobacterales; family Bryobacteraceae; genus JANXSF01. The sequence continues at coordinate 5,481 of JBBRJC010000225.1, forward strand.
GGGAACGTTGCCATACTCAACCAACTCAACGAAGGCAACCGCGCGTTGGGCGCGCCAGTGATGGAAGCGCTCGATCCAATGCTCCGTGGTGCTGGCGATATTTCCTTCATTGCCCCCTATGTGGATTCGCTTTCCGGCCTTGGTGCCAATGGTATTGGTGGTGCTCACGCCCCTGGCGAAGGTGTTGATCTTAAGGGCCTTCCACTACAGTCAAAGCGCGCTGCATTATTGATTTTCCGCCTGACGAAATAGAGCGATACAATTCGAGCATGAACCCCTCGCGCCGCTTGTTTCTTCTTTCCCCATTGGCATTGCCATTGCGGAGTGCTCAACCGGCGTCAAGCCCGCTATGGTTAGGTTCGAAATACACGCGCGAACAAAAATCCAAGGCCATTCAACGTGGCCTTGAGTTCATTTACAGTACCGCCCGCAAGAAGAAAAACTTCAACGCTTTTGGCGTTGATTATCTTTGGTGCTTTTACTCAATTTCAGTTGCTGCTTTAGATCCCAAGGTGAAAGAACTGGCTTGGAAAATGGGGCAGGAGCGTGCCTTGCTTTGGCGCATAAAAACCCCGCGCGTGCCGGCAAATCCAGGTGCAAACACGATCATTGAATTATGTTTCGGCGGCTACTGCGCCGATTCGTTCGGCTTGCGTGATGCCAATTTCAAGAAAGCCCTCCAGGCGGCGGCAGCAAAGCACCCAGTCACTGCTTTTCTAGGCTTCGATCCAGCCAAGCCCATCCCTGACAATATTCCAAAAAGCTGCAGCGCCTGCAAACGCATCAGCCCCCAGGGTTCGACAAATTGCGTTAGGTGCGGCCGCCCCTTGAAAATGCAGGACCCCTATGCTGTTCTGTGTGATGCCCTAATTACCACGTATTCCGGTGATCGCTAT
>JBBRJC010000226.1:0-6353 GCA_038220135.1 Bryobacterales bacterium
CCAGCGGCTTGACTACAATTTCTACCGTGTCGTGAAGTTCATCAACAACCAATCCATATTCGAAGCTGCCTGTATCCACTAAATCGACATTCATCGCCAGATCATCATCTTTGGGGCGGCTGGTTCCAAGCGCTTCCGACAAATGCAATAGCGGCACCAATCGATCACGAAGTAAGAGCACATCGCCATGTGCCGCGCGGTCAATGCGTTCAGAAATCAGTTGCGCCGGAATGCGGATCAGTTCCCCAACGCTGACTTGGGGAATGGCATAGCGCTGGCCGGAATCGGACACAAGCAATGACGGAATAATCGCCAAAGTAAGCGGGAGTTTGATGCGAAAGGAGGTGCCACGCCCTGGGATCGAGTCGATTTCAACTTTGCCTCCGAGTTTGTCGAGGTTGGTCTTGACGACGTCCATACCAACTCCACGACCGGAGACATTGCTCACTTTTTCAGCCGTGGAAACACCTGGCAGGAAAATCAATGCGATCTTATCCCGGTCCGACATTGTTTCCAATTGCTGGGCAGAGATCATACCTTTGGCCACAGATGAAGCAGCGATCTTATCGGCAGCCAACCCTTTTCCGTCATCGGAGACTTCGATAACCACTTGTCCGGCCTGGTGGCTGGCGCTGAGCGTAATCGTGCCAAGTGGCACCTTACCTGAGGCTGCCCGCGCAGAGGGCAATTCCACTCCATGATCAACCGAGTTCCGAATCATGTGAGTGAGTGGATCACTCAACCCTTCGAGAATGGTCTTGTCAATTTCGACATCCCCACCTTCGATCTTTAACTGCACCTGCTTGCCGAGATCGCGACCTAGGTCGCGCACCAGACGTGGGAATTTTGAAAATAGCGTTCCCACCGATTGCATTCGTGTGAGTGCTACTGCCCCTTGCAGTTCCGATGTAACCAAACTGAGCCGATGCGCACCGGCGCGGATTCCCTGATCGTCCTTGCTGGCCACCGCTTCATTCAACTGATTACGGCTTAGCACCAGTTCCCCAGCCAAGGTCATCAGCGAATCAAGCAATTCAACATTGAGCCTGATGGTAGCTTCGGGCACGGCAACCGGAGCAGATTCAGAAGGTGCGACTGGCGGCAGGATAGGAGTAACAACAACAGGAACGGGGACGGGCTCAGGCTCGGCGTTCTCAGAAGGTAGACTCGCTCCGTCGCGTGAAATTGCCGCAGCCAGGGAAGCGATTGCCGGAAGTTCGTTGATCGCCCTGCTACTCCCATTACGCTCGATCAACTTCACACGCTCCGGCGGCAAATTCAACACTTGATTGACAAGATCGCTTTCGAGAGGCGTGGCGTACAATACTTCCATCAGCAGTAAGTTGGGCGGCCCATCTTCAAGCGTTCCGGCTGAGGCCATATCAAAGTCGGTCTCAAGAATGGTGCCATACTTCATGAGCTCTTTCATAACACCCAAAGGTGTCTTAGATTTCTGATGAACGTCATGAATCAAGTCAAATTCGATGAGGTAGATCGAACGGCCACCACGCCGGGCCTGAGCTAAATCAAACGTAGAAATCTGGATTCTACTCCCTGATGACGTAGTAAGCTGAACTTCGGGATCCGTCTTTTCCTTTTTTCCACTTGCTGGATTTGCGGTAGTCACCGAGGTGAGCGCCACTACAAACTCCGTAATGTCAACCTCGTTACTCTGATTGCAATTAAGCAACATGGCCCGTAATTTGTCGAAAGCCAAAAGGAGAATACTCACGGTCTCAGGAGTGGGTACAATCTGACGGCAGCGCACCATGTCGAGCACGTTTTCCGTTTTGTGGGCGAGTTCCCGAATTCTGGAAAAATCAAAGAAACCGGCACCCCCTTTGATAGAGTGGGCCGCGCGGAATACCTGATTCACCAATTGCTCGTCAATAGACGCGCCGTTCTCCTCGATGGTGAGAAGATCGGTCTCAATCATACGCAGATGTTCCAGGCTCTCGGCCAGATATTCCCGTACTAGTTCGTCATCCAAATTCGATTTGCTCATGTTTCCCCTTGCGCCAAGCCCCGGCAGTTACTGGCCGTTAATGCTGAAGTGCAGGTGCATCCGCATGGTTGTCAACAACTCCATGACATCAGGCGATGCTTCGATGACCGACAATTGCCCGCCTACTTTCTTAAGCGAATTGTGCGTAGAAATCAGCAAGCCCAGCCCTGCGGAGTCCACCATCTGGACGTTGGTCAAATCGATCACCAATTGGCGAACCCCGTTTGCCAACAACTCGCGCAGCGACGAGCGAAGCTCAGGTACTGTTCGAGCGACAATATCGCCTGACGGCTGATTTGTTACCTGGGTTTGTTGAGTTGTCATCATTTTCTTTCTCCTTCGCTTTCATCCTGAAAAATTTCACCAATGTAACGCCATTGCCTCGCTCATTGAACCGGACGCGATCGGCATAGTAATAATAGATGGCGATCCCCCGGCCACCCGCACGCATATTTTCGGGGTTTGGCAAACGATTGGCAGACCGCCAATCGAAGCCACTTCCTGAATCCCGGACCGCGATCAACAGCCTGGCTTCGCTGCTACGCAATACGCACAACACTGTGCCTGGAAAGCTTTCCTGGTCGCCAGATCGCCCGCCGTGTGCGATTGCATTGGCAAGCGTCTCCCTTAGAAGCAACTCCATCGTAAAAACCTCTGCGGAATATCTGGTTTCTGTGTACCAACTGCGGAACTGCAAGCAGAAACCATCCACACCTTCGAGCGTACGGGGAAGGGTGACCCGCAATTCACAACCCAGCGTCATTCTGGCACCGCAACAGCCAGCAGCAGCAGATCGTCCTCAGCCACTTTCGCTTCGCCTCGCAGGCGCGAAATTATCTTATCGGTAGCAATCGCCAAAGATTCATGGCGAAATTCACGGCAAGCTGAAACAAGTGCGTCAATCCCCGCTTTGCGGCCTGAACCGGGCACAGATTCGATCATGCCGTCGGTGTACATATAGAAGCGGTCTCCCCCAGAAACACGCAAGTCTCTGCGCTGAAGGACTACTGAGCTGAATATCCCCAACGGATCGCTATTCATTTCAATAATTTGGGCCTCACCTGCAGCACTTATGAGAATCGGAGGGGGGTGGCCGGCACTGACCACCGATAACTTCTTCGTGCGCCTGTTTAAGTGGGCAAAGCAGGCAGTCAGATACTGCTCTGGCCCAAGCATTTGCCGCATTACGGAATCGACGCCGCGCATGGTGTCCTCAGGTGAATAAAGTGGGCCCGTATATTGCCGCAGCAACGCTTTGATTGCTGCTGTAAGAAACGCAGCACTGGTTCCGTGGCCGCTAACATCTGCAACAAAGTAACCAAATACGCCGGATTCCAAATCGACGACGTCGTAAAAGTCACCACCTGTTTCTTCAAGCGGTTCATAATGAACGGCAAAGCACGCTTCAAGACACTCTTCCGGGCGCACCAGAATGGCTTGCTGGGCTTCGCGCAGATTCTCAAGACGTGCTTGTTGCTCCAGAACCAGCGCCCGATTGTTGGCATTGATTCGCAAGTGGACGCGAACACGCGCCAGCACTTCCTCGCGATGCACCGGCTTCGAAATATAATCTACACCACCAGTCTTTAGCCCCTTCACTTTGTTTTCCACATCGTCCAGCGCCGAGAGAAATATGATTGGAATATCAGCCGTCAGGGCGTCTGATTTCAACAAAGAGCAGGTTTCAAAGCCGGTTTCTCCGGGCATGATGATATCGAGCAGAATCAGATCGGGCCGCTCCGCCCGCGCCATGCCACGAGCAGTGATACCGTCGCGGGCAAGGACAGTACGAAATCCTTCGGCGCGCAGAACTCCATCGAGCAAAGCAAGAGTTGTTGACGAATCGTCCACAATCAGGATTTTGGGCGATTCGATTGCAATCTTGCTCACAGGTTCACCCAGCGGATTTTCGGTTTCATCGCAAAAACTGATCGGAAGATAGTGGTATCCATAGCCCGGAAATTAAGGGGAGTAGCCCCCATAAGAAACGTATCGGATGGAAATCGTGGTCTTTGAATTAATGTGAAGACAAAACGTTCGAAAATAATGCGCTGAACAATTCTGCGACTCATCAAGAATAGATGGCGGTGCGTAACCTTCTCGTCGTGCTCGGAGATCAATTGGATCGAGAGTCAGCTTTATTTACAGATGCCGACCCCGCCAGGGATCAAATCTGGATGGCCGAAGTTCGCGAAGAGTCGACTCATGTTTGGAGCCACAAAGCGCGCATTGCGGTATTCCTGAGTGCGATGCGGCACTTCCGGAATGAACTACGGGCAAGTGGCTGGACAGTGATTTACAGCGAAATAGACGAAAACCCATCTACATTGGATGGGGCATTGGCTCAGTCGCTTGCGCAGTTGCAGCCAGAGCAGGTTCTCATGGTTGAGCCTGGCGACTATCGGGTGGCAGCGGCGCTGAAAGCAGTTTGCCCCTCCCTCCACACCATTGCCGACACCCATTTCCTTTCCAGCCTTGCAGATTTCGAGGTCCATGCAAAGGGGCGCAAACAACTGCGCCTGGAGTATTTCTATCGAGAGTTGCGGCGGCGTTTCAATATCCTGATGGATGGCGATAAACCCCTGGGCGGAGCGTGGAATTACGACTCGGAAAATCGAAGTGCATTCGGCAAGAACGGGCCGGGTTCGGTGAAGCCGCCTATTCCCTTTCAGCCGGACGCGGTAACTCTGGACGTCCTCGAACAAGTGCAAACGCTGTTTGCGAAGCACCCCGGCAGCTTGGCCCGCTTTGACTGGCCCGTTACCCCTGCGGAGGCGGAACAAGTTTTAAGCGACTTTTTGGACAACCGCCTGTGGGCCTTCGGCCAGTTTCAAGATGCCATGTGGACAGGTGAGCCATACCTATATCATTCGCGCCTTTCGATGGCTTTGAATTTGAAGTTGATTCATCCGCGGCGGGTGATCGCGGCTGCGGAGGAATGTTACAGATCTGGGCGTGCTTCACTGGCAGCGGTGGAAGGTTTTATCCGGCAAATTCTGGGATGGCGCGAATACGTCCGTGGGCTCTACTGGATGAACATGCCGGGCTACGCAGAAATGAATGCGTTGAGTGCGCATGAGCAACTTCCTGCTTTCTACTGGACAGGCGAAACTAACATGCAATGCTTGCGCGCGACGATTGGCCAGACGCTGGAATACGGCTACGCTCACCACATTCAGCGCTTAATGGTTACAGGCCTGTTTGCGCTGCTGTTGGGTGTGGAACCGAAGCAGGTTCACCAATGGTATTTAGCCGTTTATGTGGACGCCGTCGAATGGGTTGAGTTGCCCAATACCATCGGCATGTCGCAGTTTGCCGACGGAGGCATTATGGGTTCCAAGCCCTATGTGGCAACAGGGAAATATATTCAGCGGATGAGTAATTACTGCACGGGCTGCCAGTACGATCCTGCGGAATCTACGGGGGAAACGGCCTGCCCGTTTACCACCTTGTATTGGGATTTTCTGATGCGCCATGAAGTGCGCTTGCGGACCAATCAACGCATGGTGATGCAGGTGCGAAATGTGGACCGTCTCAGCGTGGATAAGAAGTTTGCAATTCAGGAACAGGCTGCGGAGTTGAGGAAAAGTTTATGAGTACATTTGCGATTGTAGGGGCCGCTGGCGGCATCGGCTCAGCATTGGCACGTCGATTGAAAACCAGCGGCCATCAAGTGCTGTTGATTGGGCGTTCTGCCGGCAGGTTAACAGCCTTGGGTGCTGAGTTAGAGAGCCCGATTGCTGTAGCCGATGCCACGCAGGGCGAAGCGTTAGTGCAGGCGCTGAACGTGGCCGGGGCGTTGAACGGCATCGTCAATTGTGCAGGAAGCGTACTGCTGAAGCCAGCGCATTTGACCAGTGACAATGAGTGGATTGAGACTGTGCAAACGAATCTTACTACGGCTTTCAACGTTGTGCGCGCCGGGGCACGGATGATGATGCAAACGGGTGGATCGATCGTGCTCTGTTCAACTGCTGCGGCTCGGATTGGCTTGGCGAATCATGAAGCAATTGCGGCGGCGAAAGCTGGGGTGATCGGGCTGGCGCAGTCGGCAGCGGCAACGTATGCGGGGCGCAATATCCGAGTGAATTGCGTGGCGCCTGGACTGATAGATACGCCATTGACGGCGAAGATCATGGGGAATGAGTTGGCGTTGAAAGCGTCGCTGGGGATGCATGCCTTGGGGCGAGTGGGCAAACCGGAACAGGTAGCTTCAGCAATTGCATGGCTGCTGGATGCGGAGAATGATTGGGTAACTGGGCAGGTGATTGGGGTGGATGGCGGGTTGGGGACTGTGCGATCGGCTGGTAGGTAAGGACACTATTTCAACTAACGAATCGCGATGAAC
>JBBRJC010000227.1:0-6342 GCA_038220135.1 Bryobacterales bacterium
ATCAAGCCGCGCCGCCATCGTTACCAAATCGGGCATCTCTTTGCGGCAAGGAACGCACCAAGTCGCCCAAAAGGCCACCAACACAACCTTGCCCTTCGCAGCCCCAATGGTTGACGCGTAGTTAGCTTCATTGACAGGCACCAACGTCTGAGCAAACGATGCGAGCGCCGCAACCAACAACAGCAATAATATTTTCATCAGGAAATCTTCCGGTACCGGTGAATCGTGCAGCCAAAAGCTTTAAGCTCCGCCCGCTGTACTGCCTTACCTGCCACCAGGGCATCCACGGCATCTTTCAGGCCTTCAATCTTGACTCTAGCCTCAACCTTGGCATCGTCAATGGCCCCGTGATAGCGGGTTTGCCCATGGCCATCTAATACGAATGCTTCCGGCGTCATCGCTGCCGCCAACTGATCGGCCACCACATTTTTCCAGTCTTTGTAAACAGGGAAGGCAAGCTCTGCGTCGCGCACATGCTCACGCACATCAGCCATTGTTTCGTTGTCGTTGGAATTCACAAAAACAAAACGCACGGGTTTGTTTTTGTAGGCGCTCACCAAGGCCCGAAAACGGTCGTGGTAAGCACCAGAAATGGGGCATAGCGTAGAGATAAAAATAACAACTGTAACTTTGCCATCAGTTATGTCAATTTCCACAGGCTGATCGGCAGTATTTGTAAGACGAAGACGCGCGGTTGTAGCAGCGGAGGCCAAAAGCGAAGCCATCCCCAGCAGCAAGCGGCGTGTCATTTTTTTTCGACCTTGGTATCCAGCTTCAAGTTCACAATCGCTATCTTCCGGTTGTCGAAAGTGGAAACCGTTTTCGTTGAAGAAGCCATACCCTTGGCCTCTGCACGCAATTCAAAATCGATATCACGAGCCATGTTGTTGTATACAAATTTCCCATCAGCCTTGGTGATGAAGGATCGAATCTGCAAGCTCTTCATGTTTTTCAACTGCACCACGGCCCCGGCCACCAATACATCTTCGGTGTCTTTCACCAAACCTTGAATCGTGCGGATCGTCGGGTCTTCTTTGTCTTTTTTGCCGCTAGGGAATTGCACCTGGGCCGCAGCAAGAGCGGTCAACAGTAATACCAGAATTGAAATCCAACGAATTCGCATAAGCCTCACACTTTCGATGTTTACTTCTTCCGCGCAGGAGTCAATTCAAAAGCCAAATCGATCCGTTGATCAATCCCAATTTCGGTGGTCTTTTCCTGCGCCTCAAAGCCGCTGGCTTTTACCTTTACATTATAGCTTGCAAACTTTGACGGAACGCGAAAAGCAAACTCTCCACGCGAGTTCGCCACGGCCTTTTGTGTGCTGCCTTTTTCCGGCTTCAACGTCACTTCCGCACCAGCAAGGGCAAAACCCGGAGGCCGGAAAACCGTCCCGGCCACAATGCTATACGATTCCTGCTTCTTCTCTTTCTTTTCTGCGGCAAACCCAGCCACGCTTAAAGCAAGTAGCACCACCAACCCTGAAAACAAAAAACGTAAGGCGCGCTTAGCGCCAGTCATCTTCCTCTTCCTCGGCCTCTTCTTCGTCTTCATCGTCATCGTCGAAGTCGTCGAGATCTTCATCATCGTCGTCGTCATCGTCGCTAGCCGACTCAAGCTCCAGCGGATCGGTGTCGGAAACGCGCAACAGTGCCGCACACTCCTCGCAGTTCAACTCATCGCCAGCATCCAATTCATCTTCTTCCACATCAATGTTTGCGTTGCAAAGTGGGCAGTTAACCATAACAATTTTCTCCAGCAGGTCCTGGGCCTATTCTACAAAACCCAATCGTGATTGCAAATCTCTAATTCGTCTATTTTTGAGCGGCCATTTTCCGCCGGGTCGTTGGCGGCACAATGCCCTTCATCCGCAGGCATAAAAACATTTGCGCGCGGTGCGTTAACTCGTGCTCTTTGACAAACTGCAGCATTTCCAGCCGTGTAACTTTTGCCCCGTCAAATCGCGTAATTATTTCACTAAAAAACTCTGGGCTCTTTGCTGCCAATTCTGAGCAGCGCACTTCAATACTATCCCGCAAATTCGCCGCCAATGTGACTGCATCCGGGTGCTCTCCCAATTGCCGGGCAAACGTTCCCATCCGCTCACGTGCCTCGGGGCCTTGAAACGTCACATCCCCGGCCGCCAGCATTCCAGCCAGTGCTTCTCCAGCCGAAAGGATATGCTTCGCCAAATCACCAAAGGACATCAAGTCCGGTGTTGGCCGGAAGTCCAACTCCGCAGCCGGAAAATCTTCCAGCGCCTGCACCGTATCGGCGCGAATTGCTTTCCAGGAATCTAACACTGTTTCAAGTCGAACCATATTCGCATTGTAGCTCGACAACCTGCCCGGAAAACAACTCTATTGCAGCTCACTTGGCGGCAAAATCTCAATTACCTGTGCCAACGTCCGATTCCTGGAATCCGACAACACGTTCCGCCGTCCATACAGCACCGCTTCCCCGCTCAATCCCAAGGCCCGGTTGATTACTTCATCGGCTGTTACTTTGAAGAAAGCAGATGGGCAACTGGAATGTTTAATCGCCTGGCCGCGCAAAATTGCGCCCAGCGGCAATCGCTGTTCCACCACCTGCTGCCGTGCCAATTCTGGAAATCGATCCAAGTAAATTTTGATCGATCCAAACACCACCGGTTTCTCCAGTCCTTCAGCAAACAATAAAATCCGTCGCGATAACACATCGCCGCTCAAATCAAATTCCATCACTCTCAGGGCTACATCGGTTCCATAAGCCGATTCCAGCGTTGGTGTCATGTCATTTTTGTGGACCAGTAAACTGCGATATGGCTCCGGAACTTGCTCGCCGTCAACCTGCACGACTCTTGGAATGGGGATGCCCGATTTGTCATAAAACTCGTTGAGTGGATAGAACGGATGAACTTCCGTTTCGGCTGCAGCAAGCATGATTAAAAAGTAGCACGCAGAAGGCAATTGGTTACCCATCCGGCACGTTACAATGGGAAAGTAATCCTTTCAGCCCCGCAATGCAATCCAAGACAATCCTAAAACTCCTCGGCCTGGCCACCGTCATCGCCATCGCAATCACCGCGATTGCGCTCACCATCAGCTACGCCAATCACGATCAGGAAACCAGCGAGTTGACCGACGTTGTTCGCAGCACCACTATCGGCCGCTTCATTCAGCTTCCAGACGGCATGACCCACTACGAACTCACCGGCCCGGCTGATGCAAAAAGTACCGTGGTTTTAGTTCATGGCTTTTCCGTTCCCTACTATATTTGGGATAAAAACTTCGATTTTCTCGCTGGCTCAGGCTTCCGTGTTCTCCGTTACGATCTCTACGGTCGCGGCCTTTCCGATCGTCCCAACGTCACCTACAATGCTGAATTGTATGATCGCCAACTGGTTGCCTTGCTCGATGCCTTGAAGATTACGCAACCGGTGAATATTGCCGGGGCCTCGCTCGGCGGGCCTATTTCTATTACCTTTGCTGACCGCCACCCCGGCCGTGTCCGCAGCGTCGCACTGTTTGACCCGGCTTATTTAACGGGTCGCGTTCAACCATGGAAAATCAAGACGGCCTACGTCGGTGAATTTTGGATGTGCACCGAGCGCGCCCCGGAACTGCCAGCAGGCCAGCGTGAAGATTTTGTCCATCCGGAAAAATACCCGCACTATTTCACGCAATATTCCGAACAAATGCGTTATAAAGGCTTTCGCCGCGCATTATTATCAACATTGCGAGATTACTCCACCCGCGATAGCCGACCGGAATATGAACGAGTTGGCAAGAGTGGCAAACCAGTATTTCTGGTCTGGGGCAAAGCCGATCAGGCCGTACCTTTTGAAACCAGCAAGCAAGTGCTGAAAGCAATTCCACAAGCAGAGTTCCACCCCATTGAAGGCGCCGCCCACGTGCCGTTTTACGAACAACCAGACGTAATCAACCCCATGTTCGTGGAGTTTCTAAACCGCATCGGCTAGTCTCAAAGCATTTGTCATCGTGCCGGGTTAATCGCCTGCAACATTTTCATAGTGTAACCGCCCACCGCCCACCCGTTCGAAGCTATGCTGATTTCATGGAATTGATCCTGCGCAAAACCATCGAGATTTCCAACACAATCCTACTCCCCAAAGAGCTTCGCGACGCGATCCCCTGGCACAGCGACCGCGCACTAGTCTTCGACTCAATTACCGGCTACCCCACTGTCCATTGGCTAACCAACGAATCGCGCGCCCAGGCGAAGCTGACTGTTCACGAAACCGGCCAACTGAACGGGAAATTCGATCTGACCTTGAATCTCGATCCGGAAACCATGCGCGCCCTCGGTCAGTTCTTCCTTGACCTGGCCGATCAGTCCGACCTCTCCGATTCACCGAAACGCATCAAGGGCAAAGGTTGAAAACCGTCACTGCAGTAATATCGAAAAAGCAGGCACGCGCACAACTTCTAGCCGAAGCCTGGATCGGCGACGCCGTTCTAGCGCTACATGCGCGGGAAAAGATTTTGAGGGAAGACGGAAAACTCGACGGACCCAAGGCTGAGCGAATGACTTCAAATCAGTTCCTGGCCGTCATCGCTGAACCAAGTGAGGTGGAGGCGCACGTTGGGCGCGTCTACCAAAGCGAAGGGCTCCAAGCCGCTTTCCATCACATCGAACAGCGGCTGACACCAATTTTTGAACGCCAGGAACAAAAACGAACCAGGAAATCGAAGGCTTAAGCTTCGAACCTATCCATGCCATCAGCAGTAATTAACAAACGGCCATTGTCGCCTGTACGAACCAACTGACGCTCTTTCAGATACCAGACCGTCACATCCAATGACGCTTTTTCCATGCTCAGTTCCGTCTCCAATTCCCGTGTATTCATTGCCGCAGAAACGGGTGAACGCATCATCCGTTTGTAGAGGATTTCAAGAACAGCACTGCGCTTCTTCTGTTCAGCTTGAATGTCAATAGCGTCACTGACCGGGGCAACAACGGGTTCGGACTTTTCAATCGCAGCTTCCTGCTTTACAGCTTCAGGCTGTTCTGCTTTTACAGCTACAGGCTGTTCTGAATCTCTGTTCGCCTTATATTTCGCATCGTAGGTCGCCCTTCGATCCGGATTTGATAACGTTCCCTTTGCCTTCAATAACTGCTCGTAGATGGAATCATCACGAGTCTCTTTGTTGCCGGGATGGTAACGTTGGCTCAACACAGTGTACACACATTGGATTATCGGTGCTTCAGCATTGGGGCTAAGTTGGAGCACTTCGTAATGATCTTCGAAAGTTTCAGTTGCGGGCATGCACCTATTATGGGTGCTGCACTATTTATAAGATAGTCCTGGCGCTTGCCTAACACTTCCCTCAACCGTGCTGTTTCCTGCGCTGCCGGATCTTTGCGAATTTTCTTTTCCTGCTCTCCGATCATTAAAAACAGCCCTCCCAGCGATTTCCCCAGAACATATTCTTCCACATCTGGTACATCCGCCTTCACAAAAGGAAGCTTGCGAATATTTACCACAACCGCGTCGAATTGCCTGGTCACATCATGTTGCGCCATCGCTTTTTGAATTACGGGCTTAACCATCCGCAACACTTTTCCCACACCACGCAGCTTCTCGGGCATCAGAATCTTGATCATTTCGTTCTTGAAAAATCCGTCAGTCCAGACAATCAGCTTCACCGCATTTTCCGTGCCAATGGAAAGCGCTTCCTTCAGGCCGGCACTGCTCTTTTAGCGTCTAGCTTGCCCACAAGGAAGTGCCGCAATCAACCCTAACGCCAAACGTCTCTCACGCTTTCAGGCTTTCCAGAAACTTCACCACTTCGTCCGCACCGCTTCGTTTCGCATGGGCAATCAATGCGATTTTATGTGGCCCCAAGACATTCTGAATCCCAGGGAAAGCCGCTGCGGCAGCATCGCTACCGCAAATACATCCATTCGCGCACCCTTTTCCAAAAGGAAAATCGCAATGTCTTTGCGCCCCATGTGCGATGCGCCCCCAAACGCAGTTTCAAAATCAACGCCGCCCCAATCCCACGTCGCATTTAGCAATCCCGGCTTTCCGCCAGCATCGCTTGCGTTTTTTCCAGATTGCCGTGCGCCGCCGCAACAAAGTCTCTCACCAATAAGCCATCAATCGCCGGCCCCCGATTGGCTCATGAATTGAGCCCATCATTTCTCAAACGCCGAATTGACCAATACACCGGATACGCAAGCATCAGGAACGCCACAGCCATAGCACAGTTCATCCAATCGTTAAGCGCCACTCCCACAAGATAGGCAGCCGAAGCCAAGATCACGATTATCGGTGACCACGGATAACCCCAGGCGCTCCACGGCCGCTCAATCTGCCCGCGCCGCCGCAATACAATC
>JBBRJC010000228.1:0-6336 GCA_038220135.1 Bryobacterales bacterium
GGAGTGTGCGCCGGGCTGTCCGATGCTGAGAGAAAACCAGCCACCTGCAAGTGAGTAAGTGGAGGCGAATAACAGTCCGATGAAAAGCTTCTTCATTGGTTTATATCCTTGAGCGATAGTAAGCCAGGGGGTGTTTTGAAGTCAAGGGTGTCATAGGTAAACAGCACAGTCTCGCGCTTCAAGCTCTGCAATCCATGGCGGAATGGTGAGTGTGGTTACCCATCGCAGGTCGAGTTTATTGAGCCGGGGAAGGTGGCTGATTGATTCGGGCAAGTGCCGCAGCGGATTTCCGCGTAGATCGATTTGCCGCAACTCCGATAGTGCTCCGATCGATTCGGGTATAATCTTGACCTAGAGGTAAACCAAATGGTCGCAATACTCGTAGCTTTAGCTTCATCCTTTGCCTTGTACGCTGCGGACCCGCTCGTGGGCGTATGGGAGTGTGTGCACTGGGCTGGTGCTTCAACAGGCCGATTTCTTCTGGAATTTGGTTAGTTGATTGTCGGCCAGCACCAGTGTTATCAGTTCCGATTGCGTCCAGACGGAAGCTGGAACGCGGCCTAACTGTTTCTTCCATAAGTCCAGGTTCACAGTTACAACTCCTCAATTTCGACGCTTGCCATAAATTAGAGTATATTGATTTGATGCTTTACGATCTTACCTGCCTTGAGCCGACTATAGAAAACTTGATTCATCCGCCGCGACGCGGGGCTTATGTTTATTTTGAGTGTCCTGAATTCGCGTCTTATGTGGGATTTCGTTATGCCAATGCGGCGTGGGCGGCAGATGCTTCTATGTTCGCTTACGCGCGGATGGGCCTGCAGCGTATGGATGAAACTGAATACCGGGGCATTCTTAAAACAGCCGGTTTTGACTTCGCGCATATCAAGCTTTTCGGAGACTGCTTCGTGGATGATGCTAAGACCGCGCGAGGTTTCTTTGCGGGCAGTGCTCATTTTGCAATGCTGGCCTTTCGCGGTACCGAAAGCGAGACGTCATATGATCTGTTGGCAGATCTGAGGTTAGATTTTGCAGACAATTCAGCAGCAAATGGATCGCGAGTACATCAAGGATTTCAGGATTGTCTTGATTCGATTTGGGCGGATGTTACTGCCGCAGTCGAAGCCTATCGCAAGCAGTATGGGACGCAGGAAATTTGCATCACAGGGCACAGCCTGGGTGCTGCGATAGCCACGCTGGCCTTTCAGCGATTGCAGGATCCCGCGTCGTCGCTCTGCACATTTGGGTGCCCGCGTGTTGGAAACCATGCGTTCAATTTGGCACTCGCCAAAACGGCTGAGACGCGAGGCTGCTACCGCATTGTGGATCATCAGGATGTTGTAACTCACGTGCCCACCCCGTTACTGCGGTACACCCATCCGAATTGCTCGCTGTATTGGATTGATGAATTTGGGAATGTAAGCAAGATCGAAACAGAATTGCATGACGATCTTGCGGCTGCCGCGAGACTTTGCCGTGACCTTATCGCCGGTAGAATTACAGAGCCGATTCCAGGGCCTTTGGCCGACCATTCACCGGTTCGCTATTGCCATTGGATCGGCCGCAAGGCGACGGTCACACCCTAGCCACCCCCGCAAACTCGCCCCGTTTTATAGCGGATCCACGTGGTTGCAGTGGCCTTAAATCCGAACTGACCTAGCATCGCTTGCCGTTTATAAAATATCTACTATTCTGTTGCAGCTTTTCATTGAATTGGGTTTATAATGTTCGGATGGTCTCAGACGAATTTCAGGAGTTGTCTTGCCAGATACTGTAGCTAAAATGCGATGTCTCGTGCTCAGCTTATTGATAGCGTTTCAAGTTAGCACTTTGTCGGCGTTAGACCTTCGATTTGATGTGCGACATCTTAAGATTGAAGCAGCAACGGCCACTAAGGAAGAAGTAGATGCCATCCTGAAGGAGACTGAAAATATACTAAATGAAGCATGTAGTCATCCCGTTGGGAGAATTGATGTTAGTGAAGACGCCCAGTCGAATTGCGGGTTTCGCCTCACCTTACGGAGCTTTGGAGCTTTGGAGAACTAAGCACAAACAACTACAGGAGCTTAAGCCAACCCAAAGCCGGCTGGACGCCCGCTGATTCAGAGCAACTTAGGGATGCACTTAGAGGAAACTTTCTCAATGCATCCTCAACGGTTTTCGAGAGATCAGATTTGACTATATCTTCTGATCGCCTTCTGAACCTTAGCATTCTGATCATCAATAGCAAGTCAGCTTGTTCCGAGGGTGACGGCCTTGCGTCCGGCTGCAGTTATCAAGATGGAAAGTCGGCGCTTGTGAACTTAATAAACGCAGATTTCCATGAAGATAACTCTGTAACTTTATCTCCGCATGAGCGTCGGCATTCAAGCCACTGGCGTCAATCACAAGCGATCGTTTGGGCTCACGAGATTGGCCATTTGTTAGGTCTGTACGATATCTACGTAGCAAGGGATATCGAGCCGAATTGGATAATGTATTGGAGTAGAAAGCTTTCGAATCTTGCTTTTTACCAAGAAGAGTGCACTGTAGCATGTAGGCGCTTCGCCTGCATGTTCAAGCCAAAACAAAAATCATGAGCGACGACTCGTCTTTTTCGAGCTATTTCGCCTTATGTTCCACTTGACAAAACACCTAGACGCCTTTATGCTTGTAGAAAGCTGATCTTCGTTCTAGTTTGATCGAGCTTAAATTCGTTGAGCTAAGAGCACATTTCACGGTATTGCTTAATTCTGTAAAATTTAAATCGGTGTTCTAAGGCTATCGCTCGATATTGGATTCCGCATCATGCGTCGATAACAAGCTAGATGAGAAGCGTACTATTCATTTTACTGACGGTTGTACTCTCTCTATTTTGTAGCTATCAACTCCTGCTCGCTCAGACTTCAACGATAAACACTCGCACCAAGCCAGTTTTGCTGGCCCCACTCGAAGAGCCGCCAACAAAAACTGCCCGCAGATTTATGCGCGGTGAAAACATCTCCAAGCCCACTGTGCGGGAGATTTTGAGGAATTGTATTGATCCGTGCTCTGCAAAGGATTTCCATGGTCAACCTAACATCACCGAAGACCTTGTGAATGTGTTAGTGGATATTCAGGCATCCGCATTGTGGCCCAACGCTATCCACGCCCTTGGGATGCTGGCAAACCCGTCCAGAGTTCCAAAGCTGGCTGCCGCGTTGCAACGGTTTGTACTTTCAGATTCTTCTTTTGGATGTGCCGGGTACATTGATATCGATTCCTACAATAGTACTCACGGCGTCAATCCATGCTCTGAGCTGAGAAGAGAAATATTCCCTCGATCATGGATCGACGCTAAGTGCCAGGTACCATTAGCCGTCGCAGGAATCCTGAAACGTGACACAAGAATTGAAGTAGTTAATGGAAAACTCCGGGCTCAAAAAGGATCACCGAGTTACTTGATTGTTTTACTTGATGACTTTAAGAAGGGGAATGAACCACATTATTGGAACACTGCATTGTGGCCTCATACTGGCGTATTTCTAACCAAAGCAGACAGAAACAAATACATGAGTGAACTAACAGCAGTCGGCATCAAAAGCATACTAGAGGCTAAGCGACCTTCATCTTCATCTTCCCCCGCCGCTAGAGTCGTCTTGCCAAAACTCGACCCGCATCGCTAATTTAATATTTTCCGGCGCAGCTCTGCAACCCCACCCCCGCAAACTCGCCCCGTTTTATAGCGGATCCACGTGGTTGCAGTTAATCGATTTCCGGCTTACGCTGATGGTAGCGAAATCATGAAATCCCTCATCGCCATCCTGCTTCTGGCCGTAACCGCACTGGCGCAAACGCCGCAAAACATCCGCTCCACGGCTGAGCAAGCCTACTTGTTCGCCTATCCGCTGGTGCTGATGGAACACACGCGACTACGCACACCGGCGATGAACCGCATTAACAACTCGCTTGAATTTCCAGGCGCTGCCTTCCGTAATGTCGTCCGCCCCAATGCCGATACGCTTTACTCTTCCGCCTGGATTGATCTCGGGAAGGAGCCTCTGATTCTCAAGGTGCCTGACACGCAGGATCGCTATTATCTGATGCAGTTTATGGACGCGTGGACGGAGACATTTGCGATTCCCGGCAAGCGCACTACGGGCACCAAAGAAGGCTACTTCGCCATTGTTGGCCCCACCTTCAAAGGTAAGCTGCCGGAGCGGACACAGCGTCTGGATTCTGCGACGAACATGGTTTGGTTGATTGGCCGCACACAAACCAATGGCCCTTCCGACTATCCCAACGTGCATGCAATTCAGCGCGGATTTCAGTTGATGCCGCTGAGCCTTTATCCCGATGGACCTCGGGCGCAAGTGCCGGCACCGCGTCCGCCAGTTGCGCAGGCGAAACAGCTCAACACTCCGCCGGTGGAAGTGCAGAATTTAACGACCAAAGAATTCTTCGATTTGTTCGTCCGGTTGCTGGTTCAGAATCCGCCGCACAAAGAAGATGGGCCGATGCTAGAACAATTGACGGCGCTTGGAATTGTTGCCGGCAAAGCGTTTCGGCCAGAGGCGCTGGGGGATGGCGCGAAGGCTTTCGAAGAAGGCGTTTCCGCAGCCCGGGCGCGACTTGCTGAGGCCGGCAATCGCACTGGCCGTGCCAAGAAAAACGGATGGACGGGATTTGGTTCAAAGGTTGGCCGCTATGGTGCCGACTATGCGGCGCGGGCGATGGTTGCCCGGATCGGCCTGGGTGCAAATCCACCGGAAGATGCGGTTTATTTGAATTGCAATGAGGATATTAAGGGCTTGGCAATTGACGGAACAGGGCGATATCGGATCCGTTTTGCCAAAAGCCAACTGCCACCAGTGAAGGCGTTTTGGTCTTTGACAGCATACAACGAAGATGGTTATTTTGCGGCGAATACCATCAACCGTTTTGCGATTGGCGACCGGGATCCGCTGAAGTTCAATGCCGATGGATCGCTGGATATTTATGTGCAGCGATCAGCGCCCAGTGCGGGAAAAGAGAGCAACTGGCTGCCCGTGCCTGATGGGAAATTCAACCTGAGTTTGCGGCTATATTGGCCAACTGCTGAGGTTTTGAATGGGCGCTGGGTGCCGCCCGGGCTGGAACGTATCTCTGAATAGCGATACTCAATAGTTTCAACAGCAAGTGTAGTTGCATTGTTAAACTTAAGAATGGGTCGGTATCTACGATTGGAGTTTTTATTTATGAAGTCCATTTTCGCGATCAGTGCAGGTGCACTGTTGTTTGCGGGTATTTCAGTTGCTGCTACCATCAGCGACAAACCAACATTTTCTAAAGATGTAGCGCCTATTCTTTATAAGCGTTGCGTTGATTGTCACCGGCAGGGCGAGGCTGGCCCTATGGCATTCACCAGCTACAAGGAAGTCCGTCCGTGGGCTGCGGCGATCAAGCAGGCAGTGGCAACGCGCACCATGCCGCCGTGGCATGCTGATCCGAAAGTTAATCATTTTTCCAATGACCGGCGTTTGAGCGAGGAAGAAGTTGCAACCATTGTGAAATGGGCAGATACTGGCGCGCCAGAAGGCAAGGCATCAGAGACGCCGAAGTTACCAGCGTTGGTTGAGGGCTGGCAGTTCGGTAAGCCTGATGTTACGATCAGCACCGGAACGCCTTTCACCATTCCGGCAACCGGTGTGATTCCTTATAAGTACTACACAGTTGATTCAGGCTTCAAAGAAGATACCTGGATTCAATCCATTGAAGTGCGGCCTTCGCAACGTTCACAAGTTCACCACATTCTTGTTTTCGTTTTGGAAGAAGGCAACAAGCGTCCAACGCGCAACGGGGAACAGTTTAGCGACATGTTGATTGGCTATGCTCCTGGGGTGCCTAACTTAACCTTCGATAAAGACACTGCATTTTTGGTCAAGGCTGGCGCCAAATTCCGCTTCCAGGTTCATTACACAACCAACGGAAAAGAAGCCACGGACATTGACACATTGGGCTTGCAGATCCGCAAGGACAAGCCACTCAACCGCGCCTACTGCGGTTCTGTGATGCAACCGCGCATCAATATTCCACCAAACGAAGGCAACTACGAAACCAAAGCTACGCACGTGTTCAAAGAAGACGTGACCTTACTCGATATGACTCCGCACATGCACCTGCGCGGCAAAGCTTTCAACTACGTTTTGACTTATCCTGATGGCAAAACGGAGCAATTGCTGACGGTTCCAAAGTACGATTTCAATTGGCAGCTCAGCTACATTCTGGACAAACCGCGCAAGATTCCGGCGGGGTCGAAAATTGAAGGCACCGCATGGTATGACAATTCGGCCAACAATAAGTACAATCCGGATCCGTCGAAAAACGTACGTTGGGGCG
>JBBRJC010000229.1:0-6327 GCA_038220135.1 Bryobacterales bacterium
CGAATGTTACTCAAGTTGTGAATACGGTGCAGGTAAAGAACCAAAAAGCTACAACAACAAAATAATACTGCATGCAACTTTTGGTGGCCCGCCGCCGGGCCCTTTACCCTTCAAAGGAAACGAGGTCTTGCTTGATAAATACGGTGATGGTTGGTGCGGAAGAAGCGATTGAATGGTTTGGCGGCTTGAGCCTTTTCATGGGCCAGATAGTGCGCAACTCCTTCCGCCGTCCTATGGAGTTCACTGAAATCCTGAAACAGGTCTTCGAGGTCGGCTGGCGGTCGGCACCATTAATTATGCTTTCCGGATTCGCCGTAGGTGCCGTACTTTCAATGCACACCAGAGCGACGTTGGAACGATTTGGAGCCGAATCCATGGTCCCCACAGCGCTCGCTTTTGCATTGATCAAGGAGACGGGTCCGTTGATTACTGGGCTTCTAATCTCTGGCCGAGTTGGTGCCGGTATAGGTGCCGAACTCGGGGGAATGCGAGTGACTGAGCAAATCGATGCATTGGAATCACTTGCTGTTAATTCATTCAAATATCTTGTAGTCACCCGGGTTATAGCGTGCGTGTTAGTAATGCCACTTCTAACGGTGTTGATGGACTTCGCAGGCATTCTAGGCGGCTTTTTCGCCGAAACGATAGTGTCCGGCACGTCCTTCACTTTCTACTTCAACACGGCGTTCAGCAGCTTATCATTCTCAGACTATATACCGCCCACTTTGAAAACGATGGTTTTTGGGTTCATCATCGGCTCCACCTCCGCATACTTAGGCTACAACGCAACCGGGGGAGCCGAAGGAGTTGGGCGTGCGTCCACACAAAGCGTAGTTTCGTCTTCGATATTCCTCATCGTCTTCAACGTGATTCTGGTGAAGTTCATATTCTTTCTATACCCGGGAAATGGATCATGAGCGACGAACCCAAACTGGCAATTGAACTGAACGATGTTTCCAAAGCCTTTGGTGATAAAAAAGTTTTGCAGAATGTCTCGTTTTCCGTCGCGCCAGGTACTGCCTTCGTCCTGTTAGGTAGAAGCGGCACGGGCAAAAGCGTGACGCTGAAATTGATTTGTGGACTGTTGAAGGCAGATTCCGGCACCATCAAAGTGAACGACCTGGACATTACAAATTTGGATAGTGATCAGTTATCCGAGGCAAGGAAGACCATGGGCTTCCTGTTTCAAAGTGCTGCGCTGTTTGATTCGATTTCTGTGGGTGAAAATGTCGCCTTTCCCCTTCGTCGGCATACCGAAAAGCCAGACGCTGAAATCCGGGAGCAGGCGCGGAGCATTCTGGAAAAACTTGGCTTGGGCAAAGAGTATGACAGCATGCCAAGCGATCTTTCCGGCGGTATGCGAAAGCGCGCAGGGTTGGCCAGAGCGCTTGCGGTTGAACCGGCGATATTGCTGGTTGACGAGCCCAGCGCAGGACTTGACCCAATCACTTCTACTGAGATCGATGATCTGTTAATCGACATCAAAACAAATCGAAAAGCCACACTGGTGGTGGTTACTCACAACATTCCCAGTGCCAGGCGTATTGCAGACCGCATGGCCTTTCTCGATCAAGGCAAGTTGCTGGCACAAGGCACGGTGGAAGAACTTGAGAACAGTGAACATCAATTGGTTCGGGACTTCATGAAGTCGCAACAGGGTGGATAAATATGGAAGGCATTAAAAAACTGATAGTCGGAATATTCGTTGGTGGCTGCCTGCTGCTGTTTGGCGTTGGATTGTTTCTGATTGGCAACAGCAATCAGCTATTCACCAAATCGTTCAATATCTATGCAGAGTTCTCAAAGATCACCGGGATTCAAAACGGCGGCAAGGTTCGCGTAGCGGGAATGGATGCAGGGACTGTGACGCGTATTGAAGTTCCGTCAAGTCCAAATGGTAAATTCCGCGTTCACTTTCGCATCGTCGAAAAGCTTCATCAAATTGTGCGGCAGGATTCAGTGGTAACCATTCAAACGGATGGCTTGCTGGGCAACAAATTCCTGCAAATTGAAACTGGGTCGGCTGAAGCCCAACTAGCCCAGAACGATTCCATGATCCCCTCCAAAGAGCCTTTCGATTGGGGCGACTTGATGGATGAGATCAACGGTGTGGTGAAGCAGGTGAATGGCATTATGGCCGGAGTAAAGGATCAATTGGTAAGTACGCTGTCACAAATTGAAGGCGTTGCCAAATCAGCGAATGTGCTAATCAAGGATGCGACGCCAAACGTGAAAAGCATTATGGTTTCGGCAGATAAGATTAGCGCGAACTTGCACTTGATCATCGACGGAGTCCAGGAAGGCGAAGGCACCATGGGCGCGCTCTTTAAGGATAAGGAACTTTACGCAAGCATTAAGCGCAGTGCGGATAAGACTGAGAAAGTTATCGAAGACATTCGCCAAACCACCGCCAGCACAAAGAAGATTGTGGGCAAGGTAGAAGACAGCGATATCGTTCCGGAAATCCAGAAAGCAGTCAAGAATCTGCAGCACATTACGGTGCAGGTGAAAGATGCCGTGGATAAGTTTCAGTCTGCTTCCGGCGAGGGCGGTGTGGGTGAGAATCTGCAACGTACTTTAGCCGATGCGCACGAGGCAATGTCTGATCTTGCCGATAACACGGAAGCATTGAAACATAATTTCTTTTTCCGTGGATTCTTCAACAAACGCGGATTCTTCGACCTTGGATCTCTCACTATTCAGGAATATAAGGCTTCAAAATTCGGCAAGGGTTTCAAACATCATCGTACCTGGCTGGAGAGTGCGGAATTGTTCAACAAAGATGCGAAAGGCGTAGAAACCCTCAGCGTGGAAGGCAAGGCGAAATTGGATGAAGCCATGGTGGCAATCCTCAAATTCCCACGCAATGGCCCATTGATGATTGAAGGTTACTCTGCCGAAGGCACAGCATCACAGCAGTATCTGGTAAGCCGCCGGCGGGCAGTTCGAGTACAGGCGTACATTGTCGACCGATTCCACTTGCGGCCTGCTTACGTTGGGGTGATAGCAATGGGTACCGAGACATCACCTAATAATGCCAATGGTGCAGCGAACAAAGAAGGCGTCGGAATGGTGTCGTTCTACAAATAGACATCAGAAATAAAAGAGGAAGGTTATGAACAAAACAGTTGGAATCGTATTGATTGTAGTTGGATTGGTGGCCCTCGCCTATGGCGGATTCACCTACACGACAAATGAAAAGGTTGTAGATATTGGCCCCATCCACGCCACTAGAGAAAAGACGCACAACATACCTCTGTCGCCGATTGCAGGCGGGCTGGCATTGCTGGGCGGTATTGCTCTTGTTGTCACCAGCAAGAATTCTTAGCCCCGAATTGGCCCTCGAAATGCATTGGAATGATCGAGGTCTGCATGGATAAAAGAGTCGGAATCGGATTAGTTATCGTCGGTCTGCTGGCACTTGCATATGGTGGATTCACTTATTCCACCCGTTCAAGCGCAGACCCCAGCCAGCCTCCAACTTCGGTTGAAAAACCTGGCATCGTTCAGCATTCTCCGCTGGAAGGGGCACTTTCGCTATTTGTGGTCCCTGCATTGGGTTCGCTCGCACTATTTGGTGGCCTAGCTCTGTTTTTGACCAGTAAGGGCAAAAGCAAACTTCAGATTGATTGAACAAAGGAAATTTGACATGTTGATAATATTGATCATTTTGTTACTGATTTTTGGCGGTGGCGGAGGCTACTACGGTTATGGACGATGGGGCCACGGCGGAGGCGCAGGTGTTGGCCTTGGAAGTATTCTGGTCATCCTTCTAATTGCTTATGCACTTGGCATTTTCCGCTAAACGACCGCAGGTGGTCACCCCCTGCCACTTTCCGGGGTTTCAGATTTGCGAATGATCTCAAACTCCTTGCCTAGCTCGTCGATCCTCTCCTGGGAAGAATGTTCCAAATCGACGAGCCGGTTCCGAGCACCTTCAACCGCCCGTATCAGTTCATCTAACTTGAGATGCATGGTTTTAGTGTCGCGAGTTTGGGTGTTCTGGATCAGAAAAACCATCAGGAAAGTAATGATCGTGGTGCTGGTATTAATTACCAATTGCCAGGTATCAGAAAAGTGAAAAAATGGGCCACTTATCATCCAAATCAGGATAACTAAGACGCCCAGTGCGAATGAACTCGGCGCGCCCACTTTTTCAGCAGTGAGATTGGCAAATTCTCGAAACCAAATGTTGGCAGAATGGGCGGAGGCTTTTGGGTTTGTTTGGTTGGATGAGGAAGCATCCGATACTTGGATCATTTCAAGCTAGTTGCAATTTGAGTTCCTTCCCCAAGCCGCAACTTCGACCTCATTTGGCCATCGAAATGCAACGTAGAAGGATGAAGTAAGTAACGAAGCAAGAGCGATTCAAACATTTCTAATCCTGAAGGTCTCAGTGTAGAAGGCCATGGACAAATACCGGAGGCAGTCTGGGAATAATCATCCCAGACTGTACATTTTTCCGGAAGCAGCAGACCAGCTTACGAAAACAAAACGAACTGAAAACCGGAGTAATAATTATGACAACCATTAAAGAAACCGCCACGGCTTTGGGTGAAACAGTCTTAGCAGCCAAGGGTGCAGCGCAGGATATTCGCCGATCAGCATCAAACATGGTGGATCAAGCCAGAGTGGGCACCACAGAGGCACTCCATTCAACCGCTTCCGCCGTACGCTCTGCCAGCAATCAAGGCGCCGATGTGATTAATAGCGTCGCCCAAACTGCCGACGCCGGCCTAGCCGCGACATCGCATTACATTGGCACCCGTGACGCAAACGGAATCTTGCATGATTTGCGCACCATGGTCCGCCGCCATCCAGGCACTTTCCTTTTTGTTGCAGCTTCCGTGGCTGCGACCGTCGGCTACCTCACAGCTTCCAAGCAAAATTGTAATCGGGCATAAGTTATGTCATCAAAAAAACAAAATACAGACGGCAAGAAACATTCGGCAGAAACGGCAAAACCCCTCGTTAACCAGCATAGCGCCGTGGTTCAGGAATTCGGAACAATCATACCCATGCCACTTGGGCTGAGTAAGGATGTTTGCAAGAAAAGCGTTGGGATGCTCAATCAGATTCTTGCAGATACAATGTCCCTGCGCGATTTGTACAAGAAGCACCATTGGCAAACCGCCGGCCACACGTTCAACCAATTGCATCTCTTGTTCGATAAACATTATGCCGAGCAATCGGAATTGGTTGACACCATCGCTGAGCGCATTCAGCTTCTTGGTGGGCTTGCCGTGGCGATGGGTGCCGATGTTGCGGAAATGACGCAAGTGGAAAGGCCGCCACTAGGGCGGGAAGAAGTGCCGGTTCAACTATCGAGACTCCTCGCCGCTCATGAGTTGATCATTCGTGAAGTGCGCAAAGCCGCTCACAAATGTGCCGACGAAGGCGATGACGGCTCGAACGATCTGCTGGTAAGTGACGTACTTCGCACAGGCGAACTTCAGGTTTGGTTCTTGGCGGAGCATCTTGTAGGATTGCCCACCGTCCACGCAAGTTAGTAGAGATTTTGACTTTTAAAGGATACAGGTAAAAACAAATGAAATTGAAAATTGTAACCGCAATCGCAGCATTAGCTATTCCGATGTTCGCAAAAGACTCAGAGCCAATGAAGCGGCTGAACGAAGCAGCAATGGTGTTGACCGAAGTGATGTCAGCTCCAGATAAGGGCATCCCTCAGGACATGCTCGAAAATGCTCATTGTATTGTGATTGTCCCCAATCTAAAGACGGCGGCGTTTGTGGTTGGCGGCAAGTACGGCAAAGGCGTAATGTCCTGCCGCAACAAAAACAGAAGTGGATGGTCCGCACCTGGCACCGTTCGAATTGAAGGCGGCAGCGTAGGCTTCCAAATCGGCGGCTCCTCCACCGATCTAGTCATGCTCATCATGAATGAACGCGGCGTGGACAAGTTGCTCTCCAGCAAGTTCACTTTAGGTGGCGAAGGTTCCGTTGCAGCAGGTCCAGTTGGACGTACAGCAACAGCACAAACCGACGCGCAGATGCATGCTGAAATTCTTTCTTATTCACGTTCACAAGGGCTATTCGCTGGTCTTGCGCTCGAAGGCGCAACGCTCCGCGTAGATATGGACGACAATCGGGCACTGTATGGACGGAAGCTTGAGAATCGTGAGATCGTGAGTGGCAGTATCGCCGCACCAAGGTCGGCAGCCAAATTGCTTTCTCTGTTGAACAAGTATTCATGGCGCGAACGGAAATAACCAGGCGTTAACTGAAAACAGGCACCGCAGCCAAAGTCACTTTCGTGATCATGGTTGCGGTGCCTGTTTCCTATTTAGGCTAGACTTGAAGCGGGTGT
>JBBRJC010000230.1:0-6318 GCA_038220135.1 Bryobacterales bacterium
CATTGGCCCGTTGCGAATCTCGTGGCGGGCATTATCGAAGTGATTTTCCGCTGCATGGGCCCGAACCGGCGAAGCATTCCCGGCAAGGCAAGCAAATCAGCGGAGTGGAATTTTGGCTGTAATTCTTCGCGAAGGATCAAAAAAGTGTCTACTCCAACTAACTCAACCTGGGCAATCTTTGCCACCTCATCCGATGAGCATGTTTTGCAAGCAGTTTCAGCCAGCCACGTGAG
Source organism: Bryobacterales bacterium (assembly GCA_038220135.1). GTDB lineage: Bacteria > Acidobacteriota > Terriglobia > Bryobacterales > Bryobacteraceae > JANXSF01. The sequence continues at coordinate 234 of JBBRJC010000230.1, forward strand.
CCAGCTAACCCACTACAAAGTTCGCGAATTTGTGGAAGTGAAGGGCAACGCGCCAAAGGGCGTGCTGCCCGGTGCGCGGCTGTTTCGCATTGAAAATCCTGGTGCTCCGGTGGTGCTTGATCCGAAGCCTGCCGATAGCATTGCACCCCTGCTGCTATTTCGCGGGGTGACCCAGCATTTGCACTATACTGACGCAAAGGTTCGCGATGAGTTAACAGCCAGTTCAAGAACACCGGTTGACCCATCCGTGGACACTGTGGCGGTGATAATTCCGATCCGCAAGTCGGCCGCCTGGTGGGGGTTATCGCAAGATCAGAGGCAAGCTTTTTTCCATAAGACAAAGGAAAAGGCCGGCCATACGGCAATTGGCGCAGCCTATTCCAGCCGCATTTTCCGCAAGCTGTATCATGCGCGATATGGCGGGGCTCCGGTGCCCTACGATTTTGTGACCTACTTCGAATTTCCAGTGAGCGAAGCTGAGGCTTTCCGGGCGCTTTTGAAAGAGCTTCGCGATATCGAAAAGAATCCGGAATGGGAAAGTGTTGAGCTGGAATTTGAAATCTGGCTGACAAAGATCGGCTAGGTAGAGCTTGTCCCGTATGCTGGCATTTACAAGAAACTATTCCGCGCGAAAATTATCGCGTTTAAAACGAAGCACTTAAGCCGGACCAGGTTGCCGCCTCCTGGACTCGAATGCGAGTTCGCCTAATGGTTTGAGTCACGAAACATCAAAATGTGGCGTTTGGGCCATTTTGGGGCAATAAGGCCATCTATGATGGAGCCGGAAATTGCGTTGACCCCTTGTGTTTATTGGCGATTGTTAGCTATGGGCCGAGCTCTAGCTAGCTTGAGACTGTGTAGGAGCCCCGCCGCCTCCATCAAGCGAAGATGCTTGGTGATCGCCTGGCGGGTTACGTTGGTGCCTGCTGTGAGGCGAGTAATGGTTGGCCCGCCCCCACAGAGACGCGTGACGAGCGCCAAACTGGTTTCGGTCACCCCAGGGCTGCAAAAGTGGCGCTGCATTAGCTGTAGAGGCCAATGGCGGCGCACTACTGAGCATGCGCGAGGTACTCTCCGATTGATCCAGGAGTGAAGGGGCATCAAATTTCTTGCCGAATCAGGGTCCAAACTTGGTGGATGCGGAGAGCGCGCGCCAGACCCGAGAAAGCGGGGCGCGGAGAAGGATCGGTTTTCGATACGATCAGTATTCATATGCTCCTTATGGGTGCATGTTTTAAAAAATGGGTGGAGATGTGCAACCCGAGGGTTGCCTGTGTATGGTTCGATGGGGAAGGGTGTGTGGTATATATACCAACTGTTGAGAACGAACCTATAGGCTCACGGGAAGGGGTGAAAGTGTGGTCGTTTTGTTGTGATATGTGTAGGTATATATACCTACACATATCATGTAATGCAAAAGACGGTGCCCGGTTACTGGAAATGGAGAATGGGAGGAGAAGAAGTATATATACCATACGAGAACTTCATTGAATCAAATAGTGCTTTTCGAGGGAACCTGAAAACATGCAATAATTTAGTGGGAGGGAGTAGGTATATATACCTGCTGAAAAGTGCTTTCTAATGGCAAAAAAGAGCCTCGCTAAACTCGAAACGGGAAACGCTGCCATTCTTCGCTTTTTCAATGAGTCGAAGAAGCGGGTGTTCCACTTGCAGGATCTGTCAAAGATCCTGGTGGGGAACCGCGATGCGTGGAAACTTGCTGCAGATACAACACCTGAGAAGTTTCTTAAACTGCTGTATACACAGGGTGCACTTCACGAAGTCCACATTGCGCCCAGTGAAGCTTATCCAAAGGCCAGGACTTATAAACGGTACGCCTGGGGGCCGGTTTCTCCATTCAGCATTGCACTATCTATGCGTAAAGGTTCCTATCTGTCGCATGGCTCAGCAGTTTTCCTTCGTGGTCTCAACGAGCAACTTCCGCGCAGGGTAATTTACGTTAACCAGGAGCAAAGCCCGAAACCCGCGTCAGATCCAAGTTCTCTTTCGCAGCAGGCTCTTGATATGGCATTCAACCGCAAGCAGCGGCAGTCCACATTCGTCTATAACTGCGAAGATTCCGATTTTCTTATCCTGTGCGGCAAGAATACGGGTGGGTTGGAAGTGGGCACAGTAATTGTGGAGGGGGAAGAGGTAGCGGTAACCAAGATTGAACGTACACTGATCGACATTACCGTTCGTCCCGCATATGCAGGCGGTGTGTACCAGGTGCTGGAAGCGTATCGTGGGGCGGTTGGAAAGGTGTCGGTGGCAACGGTGCTGGCGACGTTGAAGCGGCTCAATTACGTGTACCCTTATCACCAGGCAATCGGCTTTTATATGCAGCAGGCCGGCTTCCCTGCGAAGCAGTATGAGCGGTTGAAAGAGTTAGGCCTGCGGTTCGATTTCTATTTAGCCCATGACCTTCGTGAGCGGGATTACAGCCCCGAGTGGCGGCTCTTCTATCCAAAGGGCTTGTAGCCGCTGCGCTTGGCTAATGACGAAGTCAAAGTAGTAATCGAACTCTTCAAGCTTGTTTTTTGTGGAGTCAATCACCGCTTGCCAGTCTGGCCGGTGAAATTCGCGCTGTTCATGAATACGGCTGATGAAGGCAAGCGGGACTTGCTTGATGGCAAAAATCTGCCGGGCAAGTTCTAAGTTCTGCTCGCTGGAAAGATCGATTCCGCGAATGGTTAGCACGCGGTGAATATCGTAAAAGTCGCGGGCCCGCGCTGAGGGCCGCCCGATGTGTGGGTAGTCAGGAAATTGTTGGCAGATGGCGCGAAGCTTTTCGATAACGATCATCTCAGCGGAGTAGACATAGATTCTGTAGTCGTCGAAATCGTGGGCTTCCTTGTCGACGGTGTACTCGAACTTACTGAGGTCAACTTTGAAGGTTCGTTCCTGAGCGCTGCCTATAACCGTTGCATTAATGCGGAGCTTTTCGGTTCTTGCTTTATGAGTTTCGAACTTTGCCCGCTCAATCAATTTGAAGCGGAGTTCATAGCCGCCCCACCAGGGTTTTTCGTCGACGGCACCCAACCGTGGCTTGGCCTCCAGTATTTCATCGAATACGACATAACCGATTGCGTCGAAGCGGTCCTTTACTGCGTAAAATATGCGCCGTTGGGCGTCTTCCACGTCTGCAAAATCAGCATCCATAGAGAAGTCGAGGTCAAGGGAAGTACGTTCCGACAACCCATGGACCAAACTCAAGGCGTTGCCGCCTTTTAGTACCAGTTGCTCAAGCAGCACTTCATCAGAGAAGAGAGCGGTGATGGTAACTCTGCGAATTTCCTCAAAATCCATGGGCACATTTTGAGGGTAGCAGGGAAAGCGGTGATTTGCGGGAAACTGCTCAACATGCTCCCCACCAATAGCCACTTTGCCCTACTGCACTCTTGATCGAATTCCTCGCAGCTTCTTCATAATATCCAGCCCGCCACGCCCAAACAGGTCATGTAGCGCCAAATATTGCTCATAGACTTCGGCATAAACCGCGTGCGCCGCACTGTCAGGCTTGTAGGATTTCCCGCTCACGCCACCCATGCTTTCCGCAGCTTTCGCGATATCCGCAAATGCCCCGCCGGCCACGGCACCATGCATCGCCGCGCCCAGTCCTGAACCTTGCAACGACTTCGGCAGCTCAATTGTCCGATTCGTCACGTCAGCAAAAATCTGCATTACCAGCGGCGATTTTTCAGGTAGCCCACCACATGCCATGAGCCGGTCAATCGGGATACCTTCTTTTTCAAATGCCCGAATCACAGTCAGCGTGCCAAACGCGGTCGCCTCAATCAACGCCCTGTAAATCTCATGTGGCTGCGTTGCCAGAGTTGCACCCACGAGCACGCCGCTTAGATCAGCATTCATTAAAACTGAGCGATTTCCATTCCACCAGTCCAGCGCCACCAATCCTGTTTCGCCAGGCTGCAATGCAGCAGCCCTTTCGGTGACCGCGCCAGGGTCAGCGCCGAAAGCACGAAAGAACCAGCCATACAAATCGCCCACTGCAGCCTGCCCCGCCTCGTAGCCCCAATAGCCAGGTACGATGCCATCTTGCACGACACCGGCCACGCCTTCAACAATTTTGCGTTCGGTCGCCATGAGCATATGACAAAGCGACGTGCCCATGATCATCACCAACACACCGGGGCCAGTTACACCACACGCAGGCACGCCCGCATGTGCATCGATATGGCCCACCGCGACAGGGGTGCCTTCCAACAGTCCTGTTTTTGCTGCCATCCAAGCAGTCAAGCCACCGGCCTTTGTGCCTAGCGGATAATAATCGTGTCCCAGTTTTTCTTCAACAATATTGCCGATGCGAGGATCAAGTGCTGCAAAGAAATCGCTTGACGGAAAGCCCGCACCCTTCACCCACATGTCTTTATAACCGGCCGTGCATTCACCACGCTTCTCTTCACCGGTAAGCTGCCAAGTGATCCAATCTGCCGCTTCAATTAGCCGATCTGCTTTTTCGTAGATCTCAAAATCCTCTTCCACAATCTGTAATGCTTTCGCAAAGAACCACTCTGAAGAGTGCGCCCAATTGTACATTTCAAGCGCCGGTTCTTTGCGCGCCTTGCCCACTTCATTGATGCGGTCTGCTTGCGGTTGCGCTGCGTGGTGTTTCCACAATTTTACCCACGCATGCGGCCTGGAAGCGTATTGAGGAAGCGTGCAAAGCGGCGTACCATCGGCCAGTGTTGGCAGCATTGTGCAAGCTGTGAAGTCCGTGCCAATACCGACAATCTGCTCTGGCTTCACGCCGGATTGCTCCAACACTTGCGGCACACCCTGCTCAACCACACGCAAATAGTCGCGCGGATCCTGAAGGGCCCACTGGTGATTAAGACGGGTGCCATCCGGGAGTTTGCCCTCAATCACGCCGGACTTATAGGGCACAAGTGCCCAGGCAGCCTCTTCGCCAGTCTCAATGGAGGTTAACATCACGCGGCCCGATTCGGTGCCGTAATCAATGCCTATCGCAAAACGCTCGGCCATGGTTTACCTCAGTGCGTGTTCCAGAGCTTCAACAAAGTAATGCTCGCCCCACATCACTGATTCGTCGACGCCGAGATTCTTGTGTAAGTGGTAAACGCCGCCTTTTAGGATGCCTTCGTAGCCGCGATCCTTGCCAAGGTGTTGTTCGCATAATGTGCGCAGGATGCGGAGACCGGTGGCCCAATAGAAATGACCCTTTACTGGATCCTGCAGCAGTCGCGATAAACGCAGCATACCGCTGGCGGCAATGGCCGCAGCAGAAGTATCAATCAATTTGCGATCTTCTGCGGGGGCATTAAAATCCCATGGTGGAACGCCATCCGCCGGGGTATGTGCAATGTAGTAATCGGTACACGCTTCAGCAGTGGCCAGCAGGTGTGGATCGCGGCTGTATTCATAGCAGGTTCCAAACCCGTACAGCGCCCAAGCCAAGCCTCGTGACCAACAGGAATCGCCGCGGTATCCCTGGTGTGTTGTCTGCTTCAGAAATTCGCCGCTATCCACATCAAACAAACCTTCGTGTGCGGTGGAGCCGTCACCGCGAACCAGCACGCGACGCGTAGTCATGGTATGGCGCATAGCAACATCGCGCAGGCGCTTTTCACCAGTAACCCGGGCTGCATAAAAGATCAAGGGCACGTTCATCATGATGTCGATAAACAACGAATCATCACTGACAAAAGAGCGCAGATACTGGCCCTTTTCTTTGAAACGGCCAGCAAGCGTTGTGCCCGCCTGCACAATCACTTCTTCCAGCATTGGATCGCGTTCAACTTGAAACCAGCGGTAATACGTGGAGAGAAAAATGAAGCCCAAATCGTGGACATCGCCATCGGTTTGCCGCGCTGCAAGCGGCTTCGAATATTGAATTGCCTTCTCGATCCAGAAGGGCGTATCTTTGCCATTGCGAGAAGCTTCCCTTCTATGGAACAGCCACATCATGCCAGGCAAAAACCCATCGCACCAATTAGTCCAAGCTGGACCATCGTGCTTCCATTTGCCGTCCTGCGTATACATCGGATAAAAATCCGGATTCTTTTCAATCAACTTACGCACTTGTTTTTGTGCGAATTGAAAA
>JBBRJC010000231.1:0-6289 GCA_038220135.1 Bryobacterales bacterium
TTGCTGCCACCGTTGAAGCTCAGAGTGCTGGTTCCAACCAGAAGGCAACTCCTGGGATCACCAAAAGCCACGTTACATCGCCGGATCCGCCCCCACCTCCGCCGCCTCCACCTCCGCCGCCCCCCCCAACGCCGCCGCCAACTACAACGGTTCCGCCGGTCAAGCCTCCGCCGGACCAGGAAAAAGAGCCAACACCAACAATCCTGTACCTTGGCGCGACCGAGTTGACTATGGACGGAATCGCTGGAACGCGCACTGCGGCCTCCTATTCTTTTCCTTTGAAGTTCTATTACGATGTACGTCCGTGGAGCACTCGGGTGATCACAACCACCGGCAGTGGCTGGTTGTCAGTAACGCCCGAAAGCGGTTCAGCTGATCGAACTTTAACCGTTTCCTGCGCAGTTGGAAATTTGAAGGCGGGCACGTATACCGGGAAAGTAATTGTCGATGCGAGCAATGCGAAGGACTCCCCGAAGACGATTGCTGTCACCTTTCGTGTGCGCGATCCAATTGCCACTACCGTTCTGCTTTCTCCAAACAACGCAACCTTTACTGCAGCCGAAGGCGGCCCCAAACCGCAACCCGTGAAAGTCACGCTGCAGCAGCAGGGCGAAGTGATTCTGGATTGGACCGTAACATCGACAACTTTTAATGGTGGAAACTGGCTCACTCATACGCCGAATAAAGGGCGTGATGAAGGTACTCTCACACTGGAAGCAAATACTGCCAGCCTGGCTGCGGGCACTTACGCGGGCCGAGTTACTGTTTGGTCACCTAATGCTATAAACAACCCCATTACGTTGAATGTGGTGCTCACCGTCGGCCGCCAAAAAGCATCTACTGGTGGTCAGGCTTATCATGCTGCAACCAGTAAGGCTGGGCCAATATCTCCGGGCCAATTAATCACGCTTATCGGCACGAGGCTAGGCCCAAAGAACGCCGCAGTTGGGGCGTTCAACCAAACCACGCAATCGTTCCCTACGGAGCTTGGCGGCACGAAAGTGCTGTTCGACAAACAGCCGGTCCCGCTGTTGTACGTTTCTGAAAACCAAATTAACTTGCAGGTTCCTGCAGCCTTCCCTGGTGGAACAAGCAATGTGGCGGTTTCGGTGGAGCCGGGATCTTTTGATGCTGAAGCTTTCAACCTTGCCGTGAAACCAACGGCCCCAGGCATCTTTATGGTTGATGGAAAACGGGCAGCGGCACTCAATCAGGATAACTCCGTGAATAGTGCGGCATCCCCGGCGGATCCCGGTTCGATTGTGCAACTTTTCCTGACCGGACAGGGAATGACGAATCCCGTGGTTCCGGCTGGCAGGGCAGCTCCTATTACTGAACCATTTGCTTTACCAGTGGCCCCGGTATCGGCAACCTTGAATGGCAAGCCTGTGAAAGTACTGTTTGCCGGTCTTGCGCCGGGAGCAGTAGGCCTGATGCAGGTAAATTTTGAAATCCCCGCTGATGCCGTCGATTCCAATTCCGCAGAAGTTGCAATCACAATTGGTGGAGTTCTGAGTCCGGCGGCCACAATTTCAATCGGAAAAAAACCAATTATCACGCCTTTTGTGCCATAGAACCGAATTGCGGCGCTACAATATACGTTTGAATCGAGGATCGTGAAAAGTTTGATGCGCTGCTCGTCGCTGCTGTTTTTACTTCTTTGTCTGCCTGTGGTCGGAAGCCCCCAACGAACCCCCGCAATTACAAAGAACCACGTAGTGGCGCCTCCGCCACCGCCGCCTCAATCTCCGCCGCCACCCGTTCCCAACGGCTCCGGCAGCTCAACCATTCTGTACCTCGGCGTTACCGATCTGGTGTTTGAAGGCATTACGGATTCCGGCACTGCGCCAAGTTACTCTTTTCCACTGCATTTTTACAACACGGAACAACCTTGGACGGCAAAAGCAGTTACAATCCAGGGCGGCGAATGGCTTTCTGTAACTCCCGATAAAGGCGTGGATAACCGGACGCTAACAGTTGCTGCCAGCGTTCGGAATCTTGTGGCTGGCACCTATACCGGAACAGTTGTGGTTGAATCGCCCGATGCAATAGATTCCCCAAAGAACATCCCGATAACTTTGCGAGTTCGCGATCCCATCGCAACCACAATTTTGCTGGTTCCAAACACTGCAACATTTGTGACCTATGAAGGTGCCCCAAACCCGCCGCCGCCGTCCACCATACTGCTTGAACAACAAGGTGAGGTGGTGCTGGATTGGTCCGTTTCTTCGACTACTTTCAACGGTGGAAATTGGCTTTCTGTTTCTCCTGCTGCCGGGCGTGATGATGCACCAATAATTTTGCGCGCGAATCCGGCTAATCTTCCGCAGGGTAGCTATGTCGGCAGGGTGACTGTTACAGCTCCCAAAGCAATCAACAATCCCATCAATCTGACCGTCGTCTTGACGGTAGGCCGTGGACGCGCAGTAACCGGCGGAGACGCTTACAATGCGGCTAGCAGCCGTCCGGGTGCAATGGCTCCCGGTCAATTGGGTACGTTTTATGGTTCCCGCCTGGGACCGCGTACTCCGGCTTTTGGGGTATTCAATCAAGCCACGAAATCGTTTCCAACAATGCTGGGCGGCACCAGGGTTCTTTTTGATGGCAAGCCGGTTCCGCTGCTTTACGTATCCTACGACCAGATCAATTTTCAGGTCCCTTTTGAATTTCCACCGTTCCTGTTCGCCAGCCTGGTCACTGTTCAACCTCAGGGCTTGGATTTCGATACCATGCTAATCAGCATCAACCCGACGGCCCCCGGCATTTTTACTTTCGACGGCAAACAGGCAGCAGCGCTCAATCAGGATAACTCGGTCAACAGTGCGCAAAATCCAGCAGATGCCGGTTCAGTTGTACAACTGTTCCTGACAGGTCAGGGCGTCACGAATCCGGCAGTGCTAACGGGGCAACCTGCGCCATCAATCGAACCGTTCGCTCGACCGGTGGCGCCGGTTTCCGTGTTTCTGGATGGAAAACCAGCGAAGGTATTATTCTCAGGGCTGGCACCGGGAACCGTTGGACTATTGCAAAGTTTTCTAGAGATTCCCACATCGGCAGTAAGTACAAGTAAGGCCGAAATCACAGTGCAAATCGGCGACATAATCAGCCCAGCGGCAAGCATCGCCATTCGAAGTAGATGAAACCCAAATCCAGGCGTTTACCCCTGTTCGGTGGCGAATTGGAATATTGCCAGAAAATAAGCCTATTAACCTGAATTCCGAAGTTGCTCTGTTAGTTAGCGCAAAGGCCGCTTCGGCGCGGCGCAATGCAGTTAAGAAACACGGCAAGTGCATCCGCCGAAGTGAGTCCGTTTTGCGCTTGTTTCTTAGTTAGAGCCCGTCCCATTGCTAAAACTCGCCGATAAACACAGGGGTTCAACGCAATTTCCGACTCCATCATAGATGGCCGTATTGCCCCAAGATGGCCCAAACGCCTCATTGTGATGTTTCGTGAACTTAAACCATTAGGCGAAATTCTCGCATTCCAGACCAGGAGGCGGCAACTTGGCCCGGCTTAAGCGCTTCGTTTTAAACGCGATAATTTTCGCGCGGAATTGTTACTTGAAAATACCGCCATACGGGACTGCACTAGTTAGAATTGGGTGCCTCGGATGGATTCCCACCAAGGGCCATTCGTTAAATGCCTTGCCGAAGAGCGTCGGCAAGAGTGCCGACGCGGCAGACACGAGTGTCCGCACCACAATGACTTTCAGGCTTGTTCAACTTCGGAATTCAGGATTAAGCGTTTACTCGCGCTCTAACCGCCGTTACGGCTCCGGCTAACGCGGCACGGTAAAGTGCGGAATCGGCGTTCCATGATATTACATTAAATCCGGCTGTTACCCACTCATCCAACCATTCCGGCGTGTTTGGCTGGATGCCAAGAAGTTTGCCGTGCTTGCGTGCCGCAGCTACTGTTTTTGCCAGTGCATCGCGGAAAATTGGATTGTGGAATTGTCCTGGAATACCAAGAGAAGTCGATAAATCGAAGTGGCCAACCCAAAGGATATCAACACCATCCACCCCTGCAATTGCCTCCGCATTTTCCACGCCTTCAACAGATTCAATTTGAGCGATGATTACTGAAGACTGATTGATTTCCCGGAAATAGGTGGTTGGATCGGGGGCCAAATAGTCTGTGTGAGCCGAACCTAACCCAACACCGCGACCACCCATCGGGGCGTACTTCACCGCATTAACTATGCGTTGCGCCTCCTCAACATTTTTCACATTGCCGACCATCACACCCATCGCGCCAGCATCCATGATGCGCGCCATAAACTGGTAATCACAAACCGGGACGCGAACAAACGGGGTGAAATCGCACCCGCGGGCCCAGGCCAGAAGGTCGGCCATTTTGTCTACGTCGAAGCCGGAATGCTCCATGTCGAAAATGATGAAATCGACGCCGGCACCCTCGCAAATTCTGGAGATGCCGCGCGTGGCGAATTCCCACACCATGTGTCCTACGGGAACTTTGCCCGCTGCTACAACATCACGAAACCGATTCTTCACTCTGTCCTCCGAAACGATGCTAACTTCTGTTGAAATTCATGCTGCCCTAACACGTCGCGATTTACCACCGGCCCTGGCGCCTTTCCAGCAAATACGGCCAGAATATTGCGGCACGCCTCAAGACTATTGTCGCGCGCCAGTTCTTCGGTCCAGGCCAGGCCATGCGGTGCCAAAATAACATTATCCAATTCGCGCAATTTGCTGCCGGCGGGCAGGGGCTCGGTTTCAAACACATCTAAACCGGCACCGGCGATTGCGCCTTCTTCCAGCACTTTGATAAGAGCCCGTTCATCGATCACTGGCCCACGTGAAGTGTTGATCAAATAGGCTTGCGGTTTCATCATACGCAGCAGACGTTCATTGACTACGCCCTCGGTGTCTGCGCTGAGCGGCACGTTGATACTGAGAAAATCGCTTTGCGCAAACAGTTCTTCCATTGAAACCAGTTCAACGCCCAGGGCTGCGGCTTGTGCCGCGGTGACAAATGGATCGTGCGCAAGCATACGGCCAAAGCCTAGCGATGCCGACATTTCAAACAGTTCGCTTGCGATGTTGCCGCAGCCGAGTGAGCCCAGAACGCGGCCCTTAATATTGCGGCCCAGCGCAGGCAGTTGACCGCGCCATTTACCCTGCCGGACAAGGCGATCCTGAATCAACAAATTGGTTGTGAGTCCAAAAATAAGTGACACGATCGCTTCAGCCACAGGGCGACGGACTGCGCCGGGAGTAATAGCCAGAGCCACGTTTGCTTTGGTGATGGCGGGCACATCGATCATGTCGTAGCCGACGCCCCAGCGAGCGATGATGGCGAGGCGTTTGGCCCCCGCTACACTTTCGGAAGTGAACTTTGTGGCTAGTGCGAAAATGGCGTCGTAGTTGTCGATATCTTTGAGTTGCGCGACGTTACCGGGCTGCGCCGGCATGGCCTCAACAACTATGCCTGGCACGTTGCCGAACATCTGTTCCACTGCCGATTCAAACTTGCCCTTCGCTTCTATGTAAAAGTCCGGCGTAATGCCGACGCGGAAATTGGATTGCGCCATATCCATCGGATTATACATGCCTGGACGGGCACTCGGCATTGTCACCAGCAAGGCTGCTTGCGAACGGACTGGCGGAACACGTTACACTGTGAAGCAGTAAATCTGATGCCCGAACACGGCCAAGTAACGCGCCTTCTGGGTGAAATCAATCGCGGCAATCGAGCTGCGATGGATGAATGAACTGATGCCTTTGGTGCATCGTGAACTGCACGAAATAGCTTCGCGCTATTGCGGACGCGAACGGCGCGATCATACTTTGCAAGCCACGGCGCTGGTCAATGAAGCGTGGATGCGATTGGCCGGGCAAGAGTCTCGGGCCTGGGAAGGGCACCTGCACTTTCTTGGTATCGCGGCAATATTGATGCGCCGAATTCTTGTGGATCACGCCCGCGCGCACAATGCGGCCCGCTGCGGTGATGGCGCGCAACGCGTGCCTCTAGACGATGCGATGGCGGTGAGCGAAGACCGCGCCGTTGAGATGATTGCCATTCATGATGCCTTAACCAAGCTTGCTGTCATGGACCCGAAGCAGGCTCAAATTGTGGAGCTTCGTTTCTTCGGTGGCTTGTCTATCGAAGAGACTGCGCAGTTGATGGGCATATCGGAACCTACAGTGAAACGCTATTGGAATTCGGCAAGGGCTTGGCTTCACTCTGAAATTGCGAAGGAGGCGATGCCTAATGGATCCGCCTCGATGGGCGCGAGTTAGGGACATTTTCGATGCTGCGCTGG
>JBBRJC010000232.1:0-6285 GCA_038220135.1 Bryobacterales bacterium
CCACTGTTTGCCGCCGATTGTCATAGTGGATTGCAGAAGCCAGGTTTCCGCGCCAACTTTGGTTGCCTTGCTGATTTCGTAGCGTTCTTCGCCGGATATTCCTTCGCGTTTGGTTTGCGTGGAATAGCCGACAAGCGCGCAGTTGGTCATCATTTGTTCAAAGTCTTTTTCCAGTTGGGCAGTTGTAGGGTCAACGCGTTTGGAACAGGCCAGGGAAAAACAAAGGAGTGTCGCTAGAAGAAGTTGCTTCATGTTCGAACCAGCCTATCCAATTTGTCCATGGCCGGTTCAAGCCGTTGCAGATTGGTGAGTACGGGCGCGAACAAATCGCCGACGCGGGCGAAGCGTTCCGGGGCATTGCGAATATGAAAGCTTGCCGGGCGCAAGCCTGGGGCCACTTCGCGCCATTCCAGCGGCGTAGCAACGGGAGCACCGTCATAAGCCCTTGGAACATAAGGGGCCGAAATTGTTTTACCGCGTGCATTCTGCATGTAATCGAAATAAACCTTATTTTTGTCGCGCTTGCTGACGGCTCGTGGAAGGGTAAACAAATCAGGGCGCTCTGAGGCGGCAACGCGGGCCAGAATTTCCGCGATGGCGCGGCTCTGGTCGTATGTGTAAATAGGCTCCAAAGGCACGTAAATATGCATGCCGTCGCCGCCGGTGGTTTTGGGATAGCCGGTGAGTTCAAGCAGATCAAGCTTGCGGCGGACGAACTGGGCAGCTTCCACAATGCGGTCGAAGCTGCATTCACTGGGGTCGAGATCGATGAGGATAAAGTCGGGATTGTCGAGAGTCGCGATGTGGCTCATCCATGGATTTTGATCGATGCAACCGAGGTTTGCCAAATAGACGAGAAGCGCTTTGCCATCGCCTATTATTTGTTTGCGCTCTTTACGATCTTCGGCAATGATGGTCTGCATGCGCACCCAATCGGGGATGCCGGTGGCTGCGTTTTTCTGAAAAAAACCTTCGCCTGCAATGCCGTCCGGATAGCGTCGTAGCGATAGTGGGCGATCTTTCCAGTGGGGGATGAGCAGGTCAGCCACCGAGTAATAGTAGTTGATGAGATCGCCTTTGGTGTAACCTTCGCGAGGGTAGAAAACCTTTTTCAAGTTCTTGAAGTGGAACTTCTGGCCTTCAACAGAGAAGAGCATTTCTGTTTTATCGGGTGGCAGGAGTACTGTTGTGGGTTCCGGGGCTTCGGCTGCATTGCGAAGAGATTCCCGCGGATCGACATCACTTCGCAAGCCTACAAATACGGGCGCGCGGAGGCGGCCATCGTTGGTCCACTCGAGATATTTTACGGTTGCCACCAGTTCCGGTTTGGTGAATGTGATGGCATGGGGCAATACGGGGATCTTGTCGAAGGGGCATTTCGTGGTTTCGATTGCGTGCAGTTTGCCGTACAGCAGCTCCATTAATTTGCGGTCGAACCCGGTTCCAACACTGCCTGCAAATTTCAGCTCACCCTGGTCGAAAACGCCCAGCAGCAGTGCGCCGAAGTAGTCTCGCTCGCCTTCGGTGTACCCGCAAAGAACGAAATCCTGTTCGTGATTGATTTTGATTTTGACCCATTCGCTGCTGCGAGTTGGTGCATAACGGCTGCCCAGACGTTTGGCAACAATTCCCTCGATACCTTGCGCTCGAACAGCGGCCAGAAGGGCTTGCGGGTCGGTGTGGAAATGTTCCGATACTTTGGCAATCGGGGCTTCGCCCAGCACCGTGCCAAGCAATTGCTTGCGGACTTCAAAAGCCACATTGCGAAGATCCTGGCCATTGAGATAGAGCAGATCGAAAGCAAAGAAAATGACTGGACGTGATCGCGACATGGCGGCGATGGCGCTTGGATCGGAAGCCATAATGCGCGGCTGCAGTCGTCCAAAGTTGGGGCGTCCGTTTTCATCGATCGCGGCAATTTCACCGTCTATAATTGCGGTCTGCGCTTTGTTGTAGTGGGGCAGCACGCTGAGTTCCGGGTACTGCCGGTCGATTGGGGTGCCTTTGCGTCCGTACCAGCGAACCGTATTATTTTCGACAAAGGCGAGGGCGCGAACGCCATCCCATTTTATTTCGTAAACCCAGCCGTCACCGGTTGGTGCTTGTTGGGAAAGAATGGCAAGCATGGGCGTGATTGTTGCCGGCATCGCCGCTGCAATGGCACCTTCTATGATTCTTTGTGCGGCTGGTTCAAAAAGTTGTGCGCTGGTTTTTGCTGGGATTTCGCGCACGATTTCGTCCTGCGTGCGGCCAGTGGCCACGCTGACGGCATGTTGCTCTGTGTCCCATCCGGGTTGAGCGACCAAGTCTTTCTTCTTCAGCAGCAGCCACTCGTTGCCTTTGCCGCGATTCTTCATCCTTACTAGTGCGAAGTCGCCACGCAATTTGATGCCGTTTAGACGGAACTTGAAATCGCCACGGTCGATCTGCTTTTCGGCCGGTAATTCACCGATCATTTCGAAGGTTCCAAAGTCCCAAAGCATCATCGAGCCGGCACCGTAGTTGCCCTTGGGAATGTTGCCTTCGAAGGTTGAATACATGAGCGGATGATCTTCAACCAGAACGGCAAGCCGTTTTGGTTCTGGATCGAGCGTAGGGCCTTGCGGCACGGCCCACGACTTCAGCGTTCCGCCCACTTCGATGCGGAGGTCGTAGTGGAGGCGGCTGGCGTGATGCCTCTGCACACAGTAAACATTGGGTGGAAGTGTACGCGCACCGGTTTCGTCCACGCCTGGTTCGGGCGTGTTGGTGAAAGTACGTTTGCGCAAATACTCGCTTAGCGGATTCGGTTCGGTGGACATGCCCTCAGGCAGTTATTATAGAAGCAACTACTAATCCTTAAGGGGAACCAACGAAATGGCATCCACAATTTGGAAGGGACACATCACATTCGGCCTGATCTCATTGCCGGTGAAAATGGTGGCCGCCGCGCGTGCGGAGACGATCGGTTTCAACCAGTTGCACAAGACCGATAATTCGCGCGTAAAGCAGGTACTGTTTTGCATCGCTGAAGATAAGCAGGTGCCGCGCAGTGAATTGGTGAAGGGCTTTGAGTACGAGAAGGACCGCTACGTTGTCATTGATGATGAAGACATCAAGCGGATTCAGCCGAAGACAGCCAAGGTGATGGAGATCATGGAGTTCGTGAAGCAGGAGGAACTGGATTCGGTTTATCTGGAATCTTCGTTTTATCTTCATCCTGACGAGGCTGGCGAAAAGGCTTATTCCTTGCTGTTTACGGCCATGCAGGAAACTGGTCACGTGGGTGTGGCGCGAATCTGCATGCATAACCGCGAGCACGTAGTGATTCTGCGGCCTGGTAAGCATGGGATGCTTCTGCACACGATGTACTATCCCGATGAAGTGCGCGCGCTTGATGAGTTTCGTACCGACGTTTCGAACTTGAAAGATAAAGAGCTGACCATGGCCAAGCATCTGGTGGAGGCCCTTTCCGCGCCATTTGAACCGGAGAAGTATAAAGACAATTATCGCGAAACCGTGCGCAAAATGATTGATGCCAAGGTGAATGGGAAGGAAGTTGTGGCCGCGCCGCAATCGCAGGAAATGGCACCGGTGATTGATATTATGGCCGCGTTGAAAAGCAGTCTGGCTGCATTGAAGAAACCGCCGGTTGCGCAAGTGGAAGAAGAGAGCGAGCCGAAGCGCCGCCGTGCTGGTGGCCAGGGATAAGTGACCGGGAAGAGGATTCTAGCGGCGCACGCGAGCGCGCAGTTGTTGCAAGCAGCCGCAGAATTTGTGGGTGCCTGGGCGGGGCAGTCTGAGGTTGTGGTGCTGACTCCGGCGCGTGGTGCTGGTGATGACTTTCTGCGGGCGCATGTTGCCAGTGGTTTGACTGGTAGCCATGCCCTCACGTTGACGCAGTTTGCGGCGTCTCTTGCAGCTACCAATATGAGCGTCCGT
Source organism: Bryobacterales bacterium (assembly GCA_038220135.1). Taxonomy (GTDB): domain Bacteria; phylum Acidobacteriota; class Terriglobia; order Bryobacterales; family Bryobacteraceae; genus JANXSF01. Next base: position 3,922 of record JBBRJC010000232.1, read on the forward strand.
GGCCTTGTACCTGTAAGCCGGCTTGGGCAGGAAGCACTGGCAGCGCGGGCTGTGCATCATGTCCGGCAGCAAAAAGAACTTCACTATTTTGGACCAGTAGCGGATACGCCGGGGTTTGTGCGGGCGCTTGCGGCGACGCTTTCGGAATTGCGTTTGGATTCCGTTGATGGGAAAGCGTTGCGGATTGCAGGCGAACCGGGCAGAGACTTGTCGGCACTGCTTTCGCACTACTCGCATGAATTGGAATCGCAATCGCTGGCGGATCATGCAACGATGCTGGAGCTGGCAACAGAGGCTGCTGAGGGGCAACACCGGATGCTGCAATTGCCGCTGTTGTTGTTAGATCTTCCTGTGCGCAAACAACTGGAGCAGCGGTTGCTTGCGGCGATTGCGCGAGGTTCGCCAGCGACACTTGCAGTTTCTCTTGCGGCTGATGAAGAAAGCATTTCCGCAATTGAGGGATGCCTGGGTGTTGCCCGTGAATTAATCGAAGAGAACAGCACCGACACGCTGCATCGAGTGAGGCACTTTGTGTTTGCTTCGCAGTTGCCGGAACCGAAGCCATTTGATGAGAGCGTTACTTATTTTTCCGCGCCTGGAGAAAGTCTGGAGTGCGTGGAAATTGCACGGCGGCTGCGCCAGCTTGCGCATGACGGGTTGCCCTTTGACCGGACCGCCATTATTCTGCGTGCTGGGGATCGCTATCAACCGCTGGTGGAAGAGGCGTTGCGACGTGCCGGAGTGCCGGCGTATTTCCATCGCGGAACTGCAAGGCCTGACCCCGCGGGACGTGCTTTTTTGGCACTGCTTGCGTGTGCTGCCGATGGACTGACTGCCTCGCGATTTGCGGAATATCTTTCGCTGGCTCAGGTTCCAAATTTGGATGAAAGTGGTGCGCCAGTGGCGAGTGATGTTAGTTGGGTTCCTGCACAGGATGAGTTGCTCGCCAGTTTTTCCGCAGCTGGCGAAGCCGTAGCGTTTGAACCTGCCACTGATGCCCCGGTGGTGCGGGCCCCCGCACATTGGGAAGCGCTGTTGGTTGATGCAGCTGTGGTTGGTGGACGGGAGCGATGGCAACGGCGTTTGCAGGGGCTTGAGCAAGAGTTAAGGCTACAACTGGAAAGCCTGAAGACAAGCGACGAAGAGCACCCGAGCATCAAGCGGCGTATCTATCAGTTATTGGGATTGCAGAGCTATGCGCTGCCATTAATTGATCTGTTGGCGGCGATGCCGAGACAAGGAAGCTGGGGCGACTGGATTGAACATCTGACGAAGCTTGCAGGGCGGTCTTTGCGCAGGCCGGAGTCTGTGATTGCGATGTTGGGCGAATTGGAACCAATGAAAGATGTGGGGCCCATTTCGCTGCAGGAAGTTTATGGCGTGCTGGAAGACCGGCTGCGATTCTTGCGCAACGAACCGCCGCATCGGCGTTATGGCCGCGTGTTTGTTTGTTCGCCCGAAGAAGCGCGGGGGCGCGAGTTTGATGTTGTGTTTTTGCCAGGACTGGCAGAAGGGGTGTTTCCACGGCGCGCGATGGAAGATCCGTTGTTGTTGGACGTTCATCGTGCGAAGGCGTCGGAAAATTTGACGAGGCAAGGCGAACGTGTGGCGCGCGAGCGGTTGTTGTTGCGGTGTGCGGCTGGTGCGGCTGCGCTGAAGTTGGTTGTGTCTTATCCTCGGATGGATGTTTCCCAAGGGCGGCCGAGAGTGCCGTCTTTCTACGCACTGGAAATTTTGCGCGCTGGTGAAGGACGGTTGCCTGACTTGCGTGAGTTTGAAAAGAAGGCTGCCGATCAGGCGGCTGTGCGATTGGGCCGCCCTGCGCCGCAAGATCCGATCGAAGCGCTGGATGATGCGGAATATGATCTGGCAAAACTGGATTTAGCGTTGCGCTTGCCAGCGGCAGAGGCGCGCGGGTCAATGCGATATCTGGTGGAGGTGAGCCCGGTGTTGGCGCGATCTTTGCGGACGCGTTACAGGCGTTGGAGCCGGGCGTGGTCCGGTGCTGATGGCATTGTGGAGCCGGGTGTTGAAACCTTGCAGGCGTTGGAAGAACACTGGTTGGATAAACGTTGTTACTCTCCTACGGCACTTGAAAAATTTGCGGCATGCCCATACAAGTTTCTGTTGCACGCGATTCATCATCTGCGCCCTCGAGAAGAGAAATTGCCGCTAGAGCAGATGGATCCGCTAACGCGTGGGGCGCTTTTTCATGAAGTGCAGAAGGCGCTGTGGGATGAGTTGGACAGGCTGCAGATGTTTCCGCTTTCGCGTGAAAAATTGCCGCAGATTTTGGATGCTGGCGATCGCGTGTTAGACAAGGTGGCGACGAAGTATGAAGATGATCTGGCTCCTGCGATTCCG
>JBBRJC010000233.1:0-6271 GCA_038220135.1 Bryobacterales bacterium
TAATGCAATTGGCCCGAATCAGGCGCGCTCGATGCAAGTTGGCCCCGGACAGACTTGCCATTTCAAAAACGCAATCGGTTAAGTTGCGGCCGCGAAGATTGGAGCCAAGAAGATTTGCACGGCGAAAGCGGGCACGCGGGAGTTCCGCCTCAGACAGATCGACACCACTTAAATCGGCACCCGCAAGCTGCGCGCCTCGCAGGTCTGTACGAACAAATAGGGCGCTGTTAAAACTGCTGGAGCTTAAGTTGGCTTCGCGTGCGTCGGCTCCACTGAAATCAGCACAATGGAATGCGGTGGCGCGAAAGTAGCTGCGGAAGAGGCTGGCGCTGCGCAAGTTGAGGCGTGAAAATTCCACTGACGGCTTTTCATCCGGCACATCATCCTGACTGGAAAGTTGGAACCAGTGAAATAGGGCGGTGGGATCACTCAGCCGGAAATATTGCAGATCGGGTTGTGCTGTTGGGTGGCCAGATCGAAATTCGTTCCACGCGCCAACTCCGGATTCTAGCAGCCGAGGCCAGTCAATGGCGGGTTCTGCGGGTCCAAACCCGAAACCCAGATCAAGCTGATCACCCTCCATTACTTCCTCTTGACCTTGGTGGTTGTGGTTTGAGTGATGGTCAAGGACTGAACGCGGATCACCGGAATTAGTGAATTTTGCGGAGCCTCTTGATGTGCCGGGCTGCGGTTGGAAAGCTCGCTGTTTAAGCTGGAGACAAATTCTTCAATCTGGCGCTGCATCGCTTCCATCTTTTCGCGCATGTTCAGGATGATCTCAACTCCTGCGAGATTCACGCCAAGTTCGCGGGTGAGCTTCAGAATAACTTCCAGACGTTCCAGATCTTCGTCCGTATATAGGCGTGTGTTTCCGTCACTGCGGGAAGGTTTCAAAAGGCCTTCACGTTCGTACATGCGCAAGGTTTGCGGATGTACTTCGTACTGTTCGGCAACCGCCGAAATCATATACCCGGCTTTGGAGCGCTTCGCCATAGGGAGAAATCCCTCCTATTTTAAGCCGATTGAAGGCAAGGAGGCGGACGTTTTTTTAAACCTTGGTCCAAATATCGGCACGTGGGTCGTCCGGATGCAGTAGAGCGAGCTCGCGAAGAATCTCGCGAGTCCTTTCATCCTGCACGTTGGGCGCCTGCAAAACCACTTCTACGATTTGATCGCCACGGGTGCTTTTTCGAGCGTTTTCCACGCCTTTTTCGCGCAAACGGAACTTCTGGCCGTTCTGCGTGCCTTGCGGAATTTTAAGGATGGCCCGGCCGTCGATGGTGGGCACTTCGATTTTTGCACCCAAGCCAGCTTCACTCATCGTTACCGGAACTTTGATCAGAATATTGTCACCATCACGATCAAAAAATTGATGGGGTTCAACGCGTACATTGATAAATAGGTCGCCAGCGGTACCACCAAGACGGCCCGCGTTTCCTTTGTCAGACACACGCAAACGAGCACCAGAAAGAACACCTGCGGGAATGCGAACTTCTACCGGGTCGGGATTGCCGGTGAGTCCGTCGCCATGGCAACTGGGGCACGCATTGCGCAAGTTTCCAGACCCACTGCAACGAGGGCAGCTTAAATTGAAGCGCATAGCCCCAGCCATCTGCGAAACCTGGCCGGAACCCTGGCATTCCGGGCACATGGTGATGGCACCACCGGTTTGGCCACTTCCACCACAGGTGACGCATTCCTGCTGCCGCTGAATGGTGAGCCGGACCTGGGTACCTTTAATGGCTTGCCAGAAATCTACATTGAGCGTGTATTCAAGATCAGCACCTTTCTGCGGCTGCTGCTCTTTTTGTTGGGCACCACCGCCACGCCCAAAGAATTGCCCAAACAGATCACGAAAACCAGCGCCACCGCCCGCCCCCTGCGTGTCTTGTGGGCCCGGGCCACCGCCGCGATAGCCACTCTTCTGCTGGTTTGCAAAGTCACTGAAATCGAATCCGCCGAAGTCGAAACCAGGAGCGCGGCCACTTGCGCCAGCGCCAGGCATTCCAGAGTCGGAATAGAATCCAACCTGGTCGTACATCTGCTTTTTCTTGTCGTCACTTAAGACGTCGTAAGCTTCCTGAACGATTTTGAATTTATCTTCAGAGGCTTTATCGCCGGGGTTCAAATCCGGATGATGCTTGCGCGCAAGCCGGCGGTACGCCTTGCGAATTTCGTCGGACGAGGCGGTGCGCGCCACGCCTAGAGTTTCGTAGTAATCGGTTTTGCCGGCCATGTTGGATCCTTGGTTTCCTGGTTACGGTCGCAGCTGATTGTTCAACTGCGACCGCATTCGAGTGTTACTTATTTTTTCTTGTCGTCAACATCAACGAACTCAGCATCAACCACGTTATCCTTGGGCTTTTCCGCCGCTGGTTCAGCACCAGGAGCAGTTCCACCCTGTGGCGGTGGCGTTGAAGAGGCTTTATACATCGCCTCAGCAAGCTTGTGGCTGGCTTGAGTCAATGCATCGGTTGTCGAATTGATTTCTTCGACAGAACCCGATTGCACTGCTTTCTTCGCTGCTTCAAGAGCAGCTTCAACGTTGGTCACTTCTTCGGGGCTGATCTTGTCGCGATGTTCCTTCAACGTCTTTTCGACATTGTAAACCATGGCGTCAGCACGATTACGGGCGTCGATTTCATCGCGGCGCTTGCCATCGTCTGCTGCGTGCGCTTCGGCTTCGCGAGCCATCTTGTCCACTTCCTCTTTGCTCAAACCGCTCGATGAGGTAATGGTGATCTTCTGTTCGTTGTTGGTCGCCTTGTCTTTCGCCAGCACGTTCAGAATACCGTTCGCATCGAGATCGAAAGTTACTTAGATTTGGGGAATACCACGCGGTGCCGGAGGCAGATTGCCCAGTTGGAACACCCCCAACATGCGATTATCTTTCGCCATGGTGCGCTCGCCCTGGAACACTTTGATTTCAACTGAGTTCTGATTGTCCGCCGCAGTCGAAAATGTTTCGCTCTTGCGCGTCGGGATCGTGGTGTTGCGTTCGATCAGCTTGGTGAACACGCCACCCAGAGTTTCAATTCCCAGCGAAAGCGGTGTCACGTCGAGCAACAGCACATCCTTCACTTCGCCGCCTAACACGCCACCCTGTACCGCCGCTCCGATTGCAACAACTTCGTCGGGGTTCACTGTGCGATTCGGTTCTTTGCCGAACAGTTCGCGAACCATCTGCTGCACTTTCGGAATGCGTGTCGAACCACCAACAAGAACCACCTCGTCGATCTGCGAAGGCATCATGCCAGCGTCCGTTAAAGCCTGTTTGCAAGGGCCGATGGCGCGCTGCAGAATATCGTCCACCATCTGCTCAAAACGAGCGCGGGTGAGTTTCATCGCAAGGTGTTTGGGGCCAGTGGCATCAGCTGTAACGAAAGGCAAGTTTACTTCGGTTTCAAGTAGCGTAGACAGTTCGATCTTCGCTTTTTCAGCCGCTTCCTTAAGGCGTTGCAGAGCCATCTGATCTTTGGAAAGATCGATGCCGTTTTCTTTCTTGAATTCCGTAACAATCCAGTCGATTAAGCGCTGGTCAATGTTGTCACCGCCAAGGTGGGTGTCACCGTTGGTGGATTTCACTTCGACAATGCCGTCGCCAACTTCAAGGATCGAGACGTCGAACGTACCGCCACCGAAATCGAACACGGCAATGGTTTCGTCTTTCTTCTTATCGAGTCCGTAGGCCAGTGCAGCAGCCGTCGGTTCGTTAATGATGCGCATCACTTCAAGACCGGCAATTTGACCTGCGTCCTTGGTTGACTGGCGTTGCGCGTCGTTGAAGTAAGCCGGAACGGTAATAACTGCCTTGGTCACCTTTTCGCCGAGGTAGGCTTCAGCAGCTTCCTTGAGCTTGGTCAAAACCATGGAACTGATCTCTGGAGGGGACTGCTTTTTGCCCGAAATGTCGACACGGGCGTCGCCATTTTCCCCGGCCACCACTTTGTACGGCATCAACTTCATTTCCTCGCCCACTTCGTTGAAGCGGCGACCCATGAAACGCTTGATGGAGTAGATGGTATTCTCAGGGTTGGTGACAGCTTGACGCTTGGCGACTTGGCCCACCAGTCGTTCGCCAGATTTGGCAAAGCCGACAACGGAGGGCGTAGTACGCGCTCCTTCTTGATTCGGGATAACGACTGGTTGGCCGCCTTCCATGACGGCGACAACGGAGTTCGTGGTTCCCAGGTCGATACCGATAATTTTGCTCATGTCGAAAAAACCTTCCGTAATAAAGCGATTGAGAAACTTTCGAGCTAACCTTAGCTCTAATTCATTATTGAATATGAGTGCGTTTCTGTCAACATTTATCTGCGTGTCCTTCGCTCAATGTCAGGCAGCCGAGGTTTTAGTGGCGGCTGCTTCAGATCTGGCCGGTCTAAAGACAGAACTGATCTCTGAGTTTCAAAAAGAATCTAAACATAAGATAATATTTACGTTTAGTGCTTCAGGACAACTTGCCTTACAGATCGAACAAGGCGCTCCTTTTGATTTGTTCCTATCAGCGAGTGAAGAATTCATCGAAAGATTAAGTAAGAAACATCTTATAGAGCCCTCGACTGTTGCTGGGTTTGCACGGGGCAGGTTAGGGTTGTGGGCTCCGGGGCGGACAATTTCCGAATTTGAGGATTTGACACGCCCGGAATACCGGCACATTGCGATCGCCAATCCGGTGCATGCTCCTTATGGGATGGCGGCGAAGAAAGCACTGGAGACGGCGGGAGTGTATAAGAAGATTGCGAGCCGTCTGGTTTATGGCGAAAATGTCAGGCAGGCTTTGCAATTCGGCGAAACCGGAAATGCGGATGCTGTGATTGTTTCCTGGAGTTTATTGAAAACAAAGGCTGGATCGGTGATTGTGCCGTTGGCATTGCATGACGAAATCCGGCAGACCTTGGGAGTCGTAAAGGGTTCGAAAAACGAAGCAGCAGCGCGGGAATTTGCTCGCTGGTTGCTGGGACCGAAGGCGAAAGCTGTGTTTTTGAGAGCCGGCTTTTATTGAGGACGAAATCAACTACAATCCTAGGAGTATGGTGTTGATGAATTTCAGGCCACCGGCCAACGAGTTTGCTAAAACTTCGTATCGGTGGGAAGGCAGTGGGGCGGCCGTCAAAACCTGTGTAGGTTGCGCCGCTATATCGATTGGGTGGATTCCTGCCTATCAAAAGCGTGAGCAGATGCCGGGAGGCTGTCTGCATGATCAGTGGGATGTGGATGAATCCATTCCGCTGCTTCTGAGTACAGGAAATCCTTCGCCCCCGGAAAACTTTTCTGGACCGGTTGATCTTGTTCGATATTTGAATTTCAACGAGTTCAGGGCAGCGATTGCTATTGATGCCCCGACGTTGGAAATTGATGGGGATGGCAAGCCGGTCTTACTCGAGTTCTTTTCCTTCGCACGTGTAGGCTGCACAGCATTTCGACCCGGTCACTTCACACAGCGACTGGATTGGCTGACCTTTTACAGCGGTGGGGTGAACGAGTCGTGTGGCGAAGTGTTCGCAGATGTCAATAGTGTGGTGATTCGGCTCTTTGTGCGTGCGAAATTAGGATTTCTTGGACGTGTGGTCGCCAGAATGAAAACAGGCGATTGGCCCCCATGGGCTACCTTGACCATAGAATACGTTTTCGATCTTAATCCGCTGAAAACTAAGGTAGATTTTCTGGGAACCTCAGTGCCTTCTCAGAGCCGATATGTGGATTGGAAAATGCATTCTGAGTATAGAATTGAATATGATATGTCCAAGGCGGCATACGAGGGATTTGTGGAGGCTGGAAATTGTTCAGATGCGCGGGCGTACAGAACACAGGTTCGGTCAGCTATAAAGATTCTGGATGGTTTTTCCGATTGACGATTGAGTAAATAGTTTTAGAGGTTTTGGAAATATTGACGATAAGAATAATCGGGAGGGTAGAGATGATGGATTTCAAAACGAAGGTCATAAACCGATTGAAGTCGATGCTTCAAGGGGAAAATTCCACTGTCGTGGTTGAATCGATGGAAGACCGAGACGGTGTGCTGTCTATTCGCTTTCACCTGGAGGGCGCAATGCAAAGTCCCGCTGTGTTTAATTTTCCATTCGCTGAGTCAGTTCCGCTCGAAGACAGTCTGACAGCTTTGCGTGACATCATTTCCCGCAATTGGAGGCGTGCTCATTTGGCTCCAGTGGCACACAGAAGCTTCAGCTCTCACGTATAGTCAGGCGCGAGAAATATTGCTTTGACGGGCTATGCTGATTGCGCCTAATAGGCTTAACACATAAGCACC
>JBBRJC010000234.1:0-6256 GCA_038220135.1 Bryobacterales bacterium
ATGGAACCAGGGCACCTTCCACGTTGAGGCTTTCGGCACCGCAGAATATCCATATCATTTGTTCGGTAGATGCGGGCTTGCCGGAAACCTACCAGTTGATCAAGGCAAAGAACTATTTTCATCGCGTGTGGAAAAATCTGCATGCCTGGAAAGAGCTCGGATCTTTGGTGACAGTGAAGTACATCATGAAGCAAGAAAATTGCGGGACTGCCGATATTGAGGGATTTCTAGCCCAGTGCAAATTGCTGCGGCCAACCTCTGTCATCGTGGATATCGACTTCGATTACCCCGACGCCAAGCCAGAAATTGTCGATGCCATCGTGCGCCTTAAAGTATTGCTGGAATCAGAAAATATCCGCGTGGCCTACGGGCATACCGGCGACCGCTTCACTCCAGAGCAAGGTGTGGGATTACGCGTTGAAACGGCTTATCAGGTGGCTCGTTCGCCCTTTCCTGAACTGGTTCAAATTAAAGCTGCAGTTGCTCCGGAAGGCATGGAATACCGTCGGCTAGGTCGCACCGGTCTTGAGGTTTCCGCCGTAGGTTTTGGGACCTGCCAACTCCAGGTTGTTCATGAAATTCAGGCTGTCGAAACTCTATTGGCGGGATTCGCCGATGGCGTAAATCTTGTTCATACCGCGCCAGACTATGGGCGCGCTGAAGAATACGTTGCAAAAGCCATTGCATTGTCGGGCAAGCCGGTAATTGTAGCCTCTCAGGGTTTTGATTTGGCTGGCAAAAAGCTTGATTACGTTAAGCATTTTGAAAGGCTATTCGAACAAACTTGCCACAGGCTTGGTACTGAAAGACTTGATCTATTCGGCATTGCCTGCATTGAAGATCGAGAGGCATACGAAGAAAATGTTTGGGGCATCAACGGCATGGTTGAGTTTCTTCTGCGCAAGAAACAGCAAGGCCGCCTTGGCGGGATGTTCTGCACTACACACGGTTCGCCGGAATATATCGCCAGCCTGTTGGACCGTGATGTGTTTGATGCCATCATGCTTGCCTACAATCCGCTGGGCTATCATCTGTTGAGCGCTTTTGCGCCACCGGATCGCCCCTACGAGGACATCGTTCGGAATGGCAAAGAGGTTTTTCAACTTTGCCACGAACACGATGTTGGTGTGATGGTGATGAAACCGCTGGGTGGGGGATTGCTAACTTCCAGTGATGCATTTCCACCACGCCGTGCCCCATCCCAGGAGTTGACCCGCATAACTGCTCACGATATGCTTCGCTCCATTCTGACCGACTCGCGGATCGCCTCTGTCGTTCCGGGGACAGCGTCGATTGTGGAAGCGAAGAGGAATGCACAAAGTGGATACAGACAACCGCCCCTGAAGCCGGAAACAGAGCAAAATATTGCAGCACTTTTAACGGCAACGCAGCAAACCATTTGCAGCCGTTGTGGAAAATGTGAAGAGACATGCAGCCAGCAATTACCGCTGGCTTCAATGTTCCGTTCAGCCCTGGTGAATCAGCATCCGTCAGCTGCTTATGAGCTGAATAAAAATTGCGAATATTTCGAGCTATATCCCCAACAAGAACTTGCCTGTGATGCTTGCCCTGACGTTACCTGCAAGTGTCCAGTGTCAATTCCCATTCCAGGCGCTCTTCGGAAGCTTCATCAACAGATGCGGGAATTGGAAGCGGAAGGTTTCATTCCCTCCGCAGTCGCCGAACAGGACCGCATCTATGGTGGTGCAGCCTTTGGCGTGAAGCTTCTCAATTGGGATATCCCGGATCGAATGGCTTCCGGCTCAACCACTTGCTGTAACGTTTATGTTGAAAATGTAGGCTGGCGTGGTTGGTATCCTCCCGAAGGAGAACATCCAGCCGAAGTTCGCTTGCTTGCTTCTGTCAATGGAATTGCACACCAGACCATAGCGCTTCCTAGAGATATCCAACCATTCTGCCGCCATCGCTTTGTTTTCGAGATAACAGCGCCAATACAGCCAGGGCACTTTGCCGTTTCGCTGATGTTGGTGGCCCAGCAGGAACAGTTTCAGGAACAGGCTGGCGTTGTTATATTTGAAGGCTCCATCTCTACGGAGGTGCCATTAAATGGTGCCCGTAGAAACGCCGTTCTTGCGCTAAAGACCAAAGAACTTACAGTAGACGAAATCGCTAAGCGCCCGCCCTATGCTTGCGCCTGGGTTGACGTTGTTCTTCCCCAGACGCTTCCCGCAGGCGAAAGCCATACAGCTTCGATCACGGTGGAAAATCGCGGCAGCCGTCGATGGCATTCCGCACATCCGGCTGGCTATTCGGTTGCTATGGCGGTCTATTGGAATGGGAAAGTTCACTCTACAATTTGGCTCCCTCACGATGTTGACCCAGGTGCACAAGCCACCTTCAACTTCCAAATAGCTATCCCTGCCAACGCCCCGGGCGGCTTGCGCTTTCTGCGCTTCACCATGCTCGAACAGCACACAGCATGGTTCGAACAGCATGGATCCCGGCCTTACGTGATTGCGATTCCCGCGACCAACCAGGATAAGCGCACGGAATATGATGTCGAATGGATCGACCATAACCTTCCTCACTCCTGGCCACTGGGTGCGGCGTTTCAAGTGTATCTCCGCCTTAAAAATCGCGGGTCCCGAGTTTGGAGGTGCAAGCATGATGGCGGGCAACCAACCTTGCTGTTTGTCATGCAGGATGAGAAGTTGATCCACCAGGCTGATCTGCCGCATGACGTGGAACCGGATCAGGACGCGCTGATCACGTTCCGGTTGACGCCAGCCGAATCTGGGGCTTCCGGGCATTTCAATTTACGGCTTACCCTGATGGAACTGCGCGTGGCTTGGTTTCATGAACGTGGTGCCGCCGCGCTTGACTGGCCCATCAAATTAACTCCCCCGCTTGATGGGCCGAAAGCTCAGGCCATGGCCACCTCAATGCAGTCCAACTGGGCATTCTGGTTACCCGCCGACTATGTAATGCAGAGTCGATCTGGTAGGCCTTATCCCAGTGTTTTGCGCTCGGCTAAAGGATGTACGATTACAGATCTGGAAGGTCACCAATGGATCGATTTCGCCATGACCGGGGGATCAGCATTATTGGGTTACGCGAATCCGAAGGTGCAAGCTGCAATCGCCGCCGAACTGGATTCGAGCGCAATTATGACCCTGCCGCATGTGCTGGAAATTGAAGTTACACAAATGTTGAAGGAGATGATTCCGTCAGCAGAAATGGTGCTTTTCGGCAAGCATGGCTCCGACGCGTGCACCGCTGCAGTGCGCATCGCCCGTTTGCATACAGGCCGGCGTAAGATCTTGTTCAGTGGTTATCACGGTTGGCACGATTGGTTTTCAGAATATATGCAGCCTGCTTTGCGTTCGCCGCACACGCCGGTTGAAGTGCTGCGTTTTCCCTTGAACGACATCGAAAGCGTAGCTCGGCTATTCGCACAGCACCCACAGCAAGTAGCTGCCGTCATGATGGAACCTGCTGCGCAAACCGAGGGCGTGCATGGCCCAATCCATGATGCTGATGCCGGATTTTTGCGACAGGTACAGGAGTTGTGCCGCAAGCACGATGCCGTTCTAATTTTCGATGAAGTGATCACCGGCTTCCGCTACCGTTCCGGAAGCGTGCAGGCTGCAACCGGTGTGATTCCTGACTTGACCTGCCTGGGCAAGGCGTTGAGCGGCGGTATGGCTTTGTCGGCGCTTGTCGGAAAGCAGGATGTAATGAGCTGCACGCTTTCAAGGGCATGCTACTATCCCACTTTCAGAGGGGAAATGTACTCCCTGGCCGCCGCTCGCGCAGCACTTACTATCTACAAGACTGGCCATGTACCTGTTGAGATTGATCGGATTGGGCAGCGAATTTTAGACGGAGTCAATCGTATCAGCCAAGAGTTGAGCATTGCCGGACGCATGGTTGGCCTTCCGATTCGCATGATTTATTGCTTCGATGAGCCCGATCTTTTCCGTCGCCGGCTTCGCCGCACACTATTACAGCAGGAGTTATTGCAGCGCGGAATCCTGACATTTCTTGGTTATATATTGCCATCACTAGCCCATGGCGATGCGGAAATCGAACGGTTACTGGAAGCCTTCCGCGGCGGACTTGAACTGGTTGAAAAAGTAGCTGCGCAGAATTCATTCGCACGGCATCTGGAAATCCCACTGCTGGATTAACTGCTTTCGTCGGTCATGGCATAAAGCTTCAGCACGGTGTTCCAGTTACGCCCCGTACTAACCGTACCCAGCTTCGAATCGAAATAACTGTTGGTAAGTTTGGTGTCCGCCTGACCATTGGGCGTGTAGCAAAAGATCTCCCGGCCAATTATATGATATTGATCTCCGGGCGAACGATTAAGATCCAATTTGCTCAACGCCTCAACAGCAGGCATGTCCGCAAGAAACAGCACGGAAAGGGTTTTCGGCTGTGCCACTGCATCTGGAAAAGGGTTCGCCGCAATAGCCCGAGCCAGTTCGGCCCGGCCACGCAGCACAACGGGGATTTTGAATCCGAACTGCATCGCTACATCTGCAGCCACACCCGCCGCTAGCTCCTTCAGCACTGCCGCAGAGGCTGAAAATGCAATGTTCCCGCTGTTGATGTAGGTGGTGACCCCATTGCATCCGGCGGCCTCAAAAATTTTGATCAGTTCTTTCATCGGCAGCATATTCTTGCCACCAACATTGATTCCCCGCAGCAGAGCGACGTGTTTTTCCTTCACCTGATTAGTATGACGCTTCACGAATACTTGGCGAACACGAAGGCGTGGATCTGCGTTCTTCACGAACATGCTTTACAACCACTTTCATTCAACCCGATTCTTCACACTCGCATCGGTGAGTTAGCTCACCCCGGCCACAAACTCAACTTGTGTCCCAGTGGCATGTAGCGGCACTCTGCGGCCATTGCAGGCGACAACGTATCGATCGCCACACAGGCCAGCTACTTTCACCTGTAATCGCTCCACAGAAGAATCAACATAGCGCGCCATTCCACCCCCGCTGGCTCTTCGCCCAACACATACCATGGCTCGGTCGCGTAGAACGAATTTCGATATTCACGCCCAGATAATTGACATGCAAAAACAATCGGATAACGGAACTCCAGATGCGGCGCAAACCAGGCTGTGTCAAATGCGAAACCGGCGCGGCGTAGATCTGCAATCACGTCATTGAGTCGTTCTGAATGAAGTGCGGCAGCATGAACTTGTCATGCAACTGCGTGCCCCAGGGAATCGGTTTGCGCCTGTAGGGCTCCTTCCAGAACCAGGTCACTAGAGTGCGCGTTAGAAGCTGCTGCGTGAGGCTCATTCGTGCGTGCGGCGGCATCTCAAAACCACGCAATTCGAGCAAGCCCAAACGTCCGGTAGACGAATCCGGTAAATACAACTTGTCGACGCACAATTCCGCGCGATGCGTGTTGCCCGTAACGCCCACCAGAATGTGGCGGAAGATGCGATCAACCAGCCACGGCGCAATATACCCGGCATCTTTGTCAGGCACTTGATTGAAGGCGATCTCAAGTCTACGCAAGAACGGCGAATCCGTGGGGGACTGCGCGCCCAACACTAAGTGATTACCGCCGCCTGTGGCAGTTATGGCGTCCATCAAGCATGAATTGTTCCGTGCCCAGATGGCACAGCCGGGCATCGTCGTAAAGAACGGTGGTGTTGGACACCAACTCTATCCAACTGCTGGCAGGCTGTACTTTCACTTCAATCTCACCCGGATCAGGAGTCACCTTTACACAGTTGACGCGCGGGTCATATGGTGGCGTGTAGCCTTCGAGCCTCAATCAGGCGCTGCAACGTAACATTTCTTGCGCTGATCCCCGCCGGGCCGAATTTAATATTATTATTTGCGTCCTTGCCCACCACGCGCTGGCAGAGTTTGATGGACGCTACATCGAACCCAGTCGAATTGGCTGCTTGGCCAATGGCATAGGACGACGACGCGAGAAATCCCACAACAACAACAGCACGCATTTTCTCATCATACTGCGCAACAAAACTCCAAGGGTCGATACCTTTGCCCCCCCTTCTTAAACCATCGGGTTTTGCGATATATACCAGCGAATCTATCTATGTATCCGATGTGATTTCGTTGCGTCTATCCCAGTGTGCACAAAAAAGTGCCATCAACAAAGGAGATTCACAATGAAAACCATTACAACGATTCTGACTTCGCTTGCCTTCACCTCGTGCTTGGCAATGGCCGACACAAAGGTATTTGAAGGCATTATCGGCAATGCAGCTTCAATTCAAATGAGCGCTGATGCGCTC
>JBBRJC010000235.1:0-6251 GCA_038220135.1 Bryobacterales bacterium
CATGGGCGCGTTGTTGTCACCAAATCCAATGGCATCCATCATCGTGCCAGCGTACTTGTTGTCTTTCGGATCGAAGGTATCAATGTGGCTCACACCGCCACACATGAACAGGTAAATGACCGATTTGGCTTTGGGTTCTCCGGCCATGCGAGCGGACGGCATTTTGCCATCTGCAGCCCACAACGCGCCCAATGCTGAGCCGAAGAAGCCGTTGGCCATGCAGTGCAGTAAGTGTCGTCGAGTGGTCATCGTATAAACAGGAACTCATCCAAATTGAAGAGGAGCCATGCAAGGCCCTTCAATTTCGATTTGTCATCTCCTAGAAAACTGAGTGCGCGATCGAGCTCAACTGCTGATGGCGGCCGGCCCAATGTTTCCTTGTAAGCTAGCTGCGCTGCGGTGCGCAAATCAGGTGCTGTGGCCAAACGTGCGGCTAGTTTAGTTGAGGACTGCTCCACCAGATTGTCGTTCATCGTAAACAGTGCCTGCGGTGCGGTAACGGTTTGGGTGCGCACTGGGCATGGCACGCGCCCATCATCCACGTCGAACGACTGAAGGAAGTTGGCCATGATTTCCGTACTGGGCACGAAGCCACGCGTCATGTAGGCGGCACGGCGGTAGGCATGCGCATCAAACGTGCCTTCCTTAGGCAGGAAGATGCTTTGTTTGGAATCGGGTTTTACCAGTTGAAACGACTTGCCACCAATGGTTAAATCCAAATCACCGGCGTTGGTCAGAATGGCATCCCAAACTGGCTCGGCCTCCAGTCGCTGCAAACGGAAGCGCCAAAGGTAGGTATCTGATGGATCAATTGCCTGGTCCTTTTTATTCGGAATCGACGACATTTGATAGGCGTCTGAAGTGAGGATGAGGCGATGCAACCAGCGCATGCTGTAGCCATTTTTCACAAATTCCGATGCCAGATAATCCAGCAATTGTGGATGGCTGGGACGACCGCCCAAAAGACCGAAATCGCTTGGCACTTTCTGCAGGCCAACCCCGAAATGCCATTGCCAAATGCGGTTCACTGCGACGCGCGCAAATAGCGGATTGTCCTTGGCAGTGAGCCAGTCAACGAAGCCCTCGCGGCGGCCATCACGGAAGTCTGAATCAGCGGGTTTGAAGGGGAAGCCGGGCTCAACGGGTTTGTCTTTTTCGGGCTTGGTTGGATCGCCCGAAGTAAGAATATAAGTGGGTGTTTTCAGGCGTGCCGAATCCTCTTCAACAATCCAATGCGAGGGGAGGCTTTCGGGCCCACGTAAGGCGCTTTGCTTTTTGAGCAGCGCGTTATACTGGGCAATTTCTTCCTTCGGCATGATCTCTTTGATCTTCGGAGGATCGATGCGAAGCACTGGTGAATAATCGTCGGCAATCTTTTGTTCGGCGATGGTGCGCTTTCGTTCCGGCTTTTGAATAATGGCACGGACATCTGGCGGCAGTACCGCAACACGCTCTGCGAACAGCTTCTGCCGATAGGGGCCTGCAAGTTTTTCAACAGCCTCGTCAATGGGTTGCTTGGTGCGCCGGAATGCTTCTAGCGCTTCGCCGTTGGCATACAATTCCTGCGGAGTGGCAAGCACGACATTGCGCAACACTAGCGGATCAAACAGCGCCTTCATGGCGTAATAGTCGGTTTGCTTGATTGGATCAAAGCGGTGATCGTGGCATTTCGCACAGCCCACGGTCATGCCCATAAAGGCGGAGGAGATGGTTTCCACTGCGCCGATGGCAACGTCCTGATCCTTATCGGTTCGCGTCAATGCGGCGCGGGCCAGGAAGCCTAATGCAAATTGATCTTGCGGATTGGCTGCGGGCCGTGAGCGTTTGCCGGTGTCTGAAATGCTGGATTGAAAGCCGTGGCGATTGCCCAGAATTTGCGCGCGAACAAACTGATCGTAGGGCATGTCGCTGTTCAACGCAGCAATCACCCAATCGCGCCAACGATAGATTCCAGGCCCTGCCGGCATTTGCGATCCATCAAGACCATCGAGATCGGTATAGCGAAGAACGTCCAACCAGTGGCGCGCCCAGCGTACACCGTGCTGCGGATTTTGAAGCAAACGGTCCACCAGTTGTTCGTAAGCATCGGCGGAGGTGTCGGCCAGAAATGCGTCTTGTTCAGCTGGCGAAGGAGGCAGACCGGTGATGTCGAAATTCAAGCGGCGAAGCAGTGTGAGCTTGTCGGCTCGCGGATTGGTGCCAACGCCTTTTGCTTTGCGCTGCGCGGCCAGAAACGCATCGATTGGGTTTTTCGCTCCTGGTGGCACGGCGGGTGCGACGACAGGTTGAAGCGACCATAGCTTGGGCTTCGGAGGCTGTGCTAGTAGCGTGGCAGAGGCGAATAGGAGTGCGGCAAAAAAGCGAGGTTGCACGTTTAATATTATATGTCGTGCGTGTAAGTTAACGTGAAAACAAATGGGGAGAATGTAGGATCAAGCATTGCTATGGGCCTTGTCTGCTTGATTCATGTTGTCATTTATGACAACATCGAGTGTGAAGATTTACGATGGATCCAAGGTGAGTTTATGGAGTTCTCCACATTTCCGAAGTGGGCGCAATTTATTTGTCTCACTGCATTGGCGACGACATTTGGGTCGTACATGCATTTCAGAAGAAATCTACACAAGGTATCAAGACTCCAAGACGTGAAATCGATCTAGTTAGAGCGCGGTTGAAAAAATTAAAGGAGATGGTTTTATGAAAGACGAGGAACTGAAGTTGGTGCGAGGCAGTGGAAACGTGTTCCGGGATTTTAAGAGTGAGAATGCGGACGTTGAACAACTTAAGGCAATTCTGGCTGCTGAAATCATCAAAGCATTAGACGGGCAACAGTTAACTGTTCGTGCTGCTCATGAACTTTCCGGATATGCGGCGGCTGATTTCTCGCGCATCCGTAATGCCGATCTTGGACGTTTCACAGCCGATCGATTGATGTCAGTACTGAATGGGCTTGGGACGAGGATTGAAGTACGAATTAAGGTGAAGCGTAGCGCTGAAGTTAAAAGAAAGCGTGAGCTTATTTCTGCTTAATCCACTCGCGCTCGTTGGAGCCGTTCCCAAAGCATCGGGTTCTCCTCTTCAAGTGGGACGCTACCAGATTCAAAATCGCGCTCTGTGTCCGCAAGGTAGTTGTCGACCGCAATTTTATGGTCCAGATAAAATGCGATTGCACCATACACCCGAGCAAATTGCTAAGCAGCGGGTAGCCTTCGAGGATCTGTTCAGGCGACTCTCCTAGATTAAAGGCGCAAACAACCGAGTCGAGTGTTATGCGTGTGCCTGACACATAATAGCCGCCAGCCCCCCATCCAATCGTTAAAAACGTAGGCCCCATGCCGGCCCTCTGGCGGCACGCATTCCGAAGCCGTGCCCACCTCCTGCCAGCACATGCAATTCAGCCGACGCCTTCACCATCTGCGGATCCGCCGCGAAGGCAGAAACAGTCACTGCCAACGCAACGGCCGCATACCGCATATTACAGATTCCCCTTCTTCGCCTCGTCAGCCAAGTATTCAGAAGCACGCATCGACAAAGACAAAATAGTCATCGTCGGATTCTGTGAACCTGACGTGACAAAACTGCTGCCATCCACCACAAACAGGTTCTTGATATCGTGGCTTTGGTTCCATCGGTTCAGCACGCTGGTCTTCGGATTGTCGCCCATGCGGCACGTGCCCACCTCGTGAATGCTGTACCCGGGATTGTAGAATTTCGGGTTTTTGTTCATCACCTGGAAGCCCGCTTTTTCACACGCCTCGCCAATCGTATCCACTGCATCCTTGGCCATGGTGTATTCGTTTTCGGTGTACTTGCATTGAATGTTCAACACCGGAATACCATACGCGTCCACCACATTCTTGTCGATGCTCACATGGTTTTCAAAGCGCGGCAACGCTTCGCCCATGCTGGTGCAGGAGAATGCAGCGCCGCGGCAACTGGCCATCTCTTTTTCCAGATCTTCGCCCCATGAACCGAACAGCTTCGGGTCTGGCGTGCCGCCGGTGGAAAAGTCCAGGGCATAGCCGCGCAGGAAGTTGTGCTTTTCGTTTTTCTTCAAGTTGCGGAAGCGTGGAATGTAACCACCGCCACCGGTAAAACCACGCGGACCCTTACCGTCGCGCGCCTCAGGAATGATGGCAACAACAGAGCTATTCATGTAGAACTGATCGCACAAATAGTGACCCATCACGCCGCTGGAATTGGCGATTTTCGAATTCAACAACAACCGCGTACTTTCCAGACAAGAGGCGCCAACAACCACAGCTTTCGCCTTGGCGTGCATTTCGCGATTCGAACCTTTTTCGATGAAGCTGACGCCAGTCACCTTGCCCGTCGCCTTGTCCAGCGTAACTTCACGCGCAACCGCGTTCGGTACGATGGTTAAATTTCCGGTTGCAAGTGCGTCGGGCAGCAACAAATTAAAGGAGCTGGCAAACGGGCCTTTACCAAGGGCGCGGCGAATTTTCGTGGTCGGAATCCCCATTGTTTTTGCCGCAGCTGAAAAGCGTTTCATCGCACCGCTGTCGGTGGATTCATCGGGAATGAAGTTTCCATCCGGCAGTTGCGCCAACCCTTCCTTGCGGCCGGTAACACGAAAAAGTCCTTCGGCCTTATCGTAGAACGGAGAAAGTTCAGCATGGTTAATCGGCCAGTTTTCACCGAACCCATCATGATCCTTGGCTTTGAATTCGTAGTCGCTCAAACGGAACGACATGCGTGCCCAAAATAGCGATTTGCCACCCAGCATGCGGACGCGCACCCAGTTGTAAGGCTTCTTTGGATCGTACGTGTACGGAACCTGCTTTTCGTCCACCCACTGATTGGCGTTAAATTCATTCGCCTGCAATACATGCGGCAATTTACCGGGCTTGCCGAATCCGCGATAAGGCAGTTCATGCGCCGGTTTCAACACGCGTTGTTTTGCGAAATCCACGTTCGGACCGGCATCCAGCATCAAGCACTTCAATCCGCGTTTGGTTAGAGTGTAGGCAGCCATGCCGCCTGAAGCGCCCGAACCAACAATGAGAACATCATATTCCTGAGTAGCCATTTTCGTGTTCTCCTAAATCAGTCGAGCGAATTCCAGTACAGACCCAAACCCCCGCCGCGACGGCCGCCACCACCAGCACCTGCACCGTTGGCTGCAGCAGCGACACTGTACTCCTTTGAATTTGTGGTTGCCGTTCGCACGTCTGCTTTGAAGGCACGCAGAAATCTTTCCAGTGGATCAGCCGGAGGATCATACGTCCAGGGCCGCTTCAAGGGTGGGGTCAACAATTCTGTGATTTGGGAAGCGTCCAGCTTGGCGAAGGTCTTGCTGAAGCTTTTGCGGCTTTGCGCATTCAGCGCATCGAGCCCGAGTTTGTAAATCTGCTGCCGATCGGCGAGCGAATGGCCGAGAAGAAAATCGAGAAATTCCGGAGCCTTCGCCTCAAGAGCACCAGGCATACCTTTCATTGGCGGCATCATGGTGTCGCTCAGTTTCTGCAATGCCGCAAATTGATCGACGGTGCAGAAGCGCTGAACCATGCTGGCTGCGTCGTCGGGGGAAACAACGTCCAGCTTCTGCAAATCTTCCATGCTGCCGAAACCGCCGCGTGTCCCACCGGGAACCATTTGTGGATTCACCGCGGGCTGCTGAGTTGTTGCGGGCGGGGCAACTTGTTGGGCAAGCAACACCGGAACAGCCGGTGCAGCCGCCAGGGCTTGTACAAATCTCCGTCGTTTCATAAAGGGTCATTTTACTAACGTTCGGGGCGCAAGAGAAGTTACCTTCGTGGATTGGCCTGTGCCAGCCACTTTGATCAATTCCCTTCTTGAAACGTGCAACATAATACCGAGAATCGCTCAGTGTAATTTCCGGCCGGGAACTACAGGGTACGATCATCCGTTCTGGGTTTAGGCCGGGAATTGCTCAGCTAATCTACTCAACGCCAACTCCACGAACCGGGCATCAAATAAACGCCTTCTTCGGGTGGCTGCAGCGTTACCTGCGGGCCAATGATTTAAGCCTTCCAAAACTTGAGACACGCTTCGCCCGCACTTTTCCCGTTCAATCAGCCAATCAACTGTTGCAAGCAGTTCCATCCCAAATGGTGACTGGAATCCTTCAATGCAATTTTCAGTCCTATTTAATATGACCATCAAGTGCTCATCTTCCTGCCTCAAATAGAGATCAAGGTGAGCTCGTTTCTCTTGATCAAACCAGATAGTGTCACTTGGGCCTGCGTCTCTCAATCGCTTATCGCAAT
>JBBRJC010000236.1:0-6235 GCA_038220135.1 Bryobacterales bacterium
TTATGATGTTCAACTACTTCAACAATCGCGTCGAAGCATTTGGCATTGAAATGACGAACTCCTCAAGCGAATTGGTCGACTATTTCATCAAGCGTTC
This sequence comes from Bryobacterales bacterium, assembly GCA_038220135.1. Lineage (GTDB taxonomy): Bacteria > Acidobacteriota > Terriglobia > Bryobacterales > Bryobacteraceae > JANXSF01. The sequence goes on from JBBRJC010000236.1 coordinate 98, forward strand.
GCAGAAAGGCGCTGGCGCAAAGCACTAAGCGTTTACCAATAAGAATATTAGCGAGTTGAATTTCTGAACCGGGTCCCCGATGCTTGATCGCAACGAGGGGCCCTGATCAGAGACCAAAGGAGCAACATGTCAAGGAAGAAAAAGGCACCCGAAGGTCCTCTTTCGGAGATCAACGTAACGCCGATGGTCGATGTCATGCTTGTCATGCTCATCATCTTCATGGTGATTACGCCGATGTTGTCGAAAGGAATTAGCGTGGATTTGGTGAAAACCAAGAATCCGATTGCCATGCAGGCTGCCGATAAGGACGACGCCGTTCTGGTCTCCATTACACGCGACGGCAAGGTTTATTTGCAGAGCACCCCGTATCAACCCGATGATCTTCCAGCCAAGGTTAAGGATTTATTGACCGGCCGCTTGGACAAAACGTGCTACGTGAAGAGCGATTCTCGCGCTAAGTACGAATTGGTTGTAAAAGTAATTGATAACCTGCGCGCCGCAGGTGTTGATCAAATCGGTTTGTTGACTGATTCGGTTAACAAAGAGTCGAGCGCTCCGGCTGTCCCCGCTGGTATCTAATTACCGGCATTAGTTAAGATTTTGCACTTTTAAGGAGCGATTACCATGGGACTGGCAATGGGCGGCGGCGGTGGACCGCAGGCCAATATCAATATGACGCCTCTCATCGATGTGCTGCTGGTGCTTTTGATCATCTTCATGGTCATCACGCCCCTCACGCCTAAGGGACTCGAAGCGCTGGTGCCTCAGCCGCCGCCGCCGAATCAACCCCCGCCACCACCCGATCAAGATCGTACGGTGGTGATCATCATCGAGAAGGACAAGACAATTAAGATTAATACAGAGGTTGCTACCAAGGAAAGCCTTGGCAAGCGTCTGGAAGAAATCTTCAAAACCCGCGCCGAACGTGTTGTGTTCGTCAAGGGTGATCCTGACATTGAATTCGAGCTTGTAGCCCAGGCAATTGATATCGCCAAAGGTGCGGGCATCGACAAAATCGGACTAATGACCGCCAAGATGGAGCAGGGGCAATGATGAAGAAAATACTATCCCTGTGTGCTGTACTCGCAACACTGCTGGCCTCAGCAGGCTGCGAAAAACTACGGGCTCGTGATCAGTTGAACAAAGGTGTTCAGGCATACAAAGGGGCTAAGTATCAAGAAGCTGTCGAACATTTCGAGTCGGCCATCAAGAACGATCCTACGTTTGTCAATGGCCGGTTGTACCTGGCAACTTCTTACATGAGCCAATGGATTCCTGGTGCCGATTCTCCAGAAAACGTTGCCATGGCCAAGAATGCTCAGGATAATTTCATGAAGGTGCTTGAAATTCAGCCAGCCAATACGGTTGCCATCGCTTCAATTGCGTCTTTGTACTTCAACCAGAAGAAACTTGACGAAGCCAAAGAATGGTACCAGAAGCTGTTGAACGTTGATCCAAACGACAAGACCGCCTATTACACAATGGGCGTGATTGCCTGGACTAAGACGTTTTCCAAGCGCATGGAAGCCCGTGCAAAGCTGGGAATGAAGCCTGAAGATCCTGGTCCGCTGAAAGATAAGAAGGTTCGCGAAGAAATTCGTGGTTTGAATTCGGCAATCGTTGAAGACGGTTTGAAGAACCTTACCAAGGCAATTGAAATCGACAAAGAATACGACGACGCTATGGCTTATCTCAACCTGTTGCACCGTGAACGTGCCGATTTGTCAGATACCAAAGAAGAATATCTGAAGGACATCGCATCGGCCGACGCCTGGGTAGAGAAGACGCTGGAAACGAAGAAGATCAAGAATGAACGCGCCCAGAAAGTTCAGGGTGGCGTAATCAACGAAACAGAAAAGAAGTAATAACTTTTGGTTTTGGAAAAAGGACCACCGCAGGGTGGTCTTTTTCTATTTCCTACGCAGATTTAACTCTGAGGGCAGCTAATCGCATCAGCCAATTTCGTCGCCTGCGGGCAGCTCCGATGCGCCACCACTCCCAAGCCGATAGTCATTAGAAGAATCAGCAGAAATGGGACAATGGTTCCGCCAATCAAGCTCATGGCCCAGTCACCCTGCTCCAGCTTTGTGGAAGCCCGTTTCAAAGCTGATGCCAGTACAACCTGAGCGGCAACTTCGGGCAACATTTCCGGTGCAACGTAAATCAAATAAGTGCCCGCTCCGAAGATTACTGCAAGCAAAATTCCTAACACAATCAAAATCCAGCCGCCATCGTCAATGTCGAAGCTCACGTCCGGCATCCAACTACTGCCACCTTCACTGCTGCCACCCGCATCCACCTCAAAGCTTCTGCTCGCCCCACCACCGCCGGAGCTACCTCCACCAAAATGGACCGTCTCCACGGGGCTTGAAACTGAGGTTCCATCGTCCGAAATCAATCCAAGACCAGTATTGAGCGCAATATCGCCAACCGAACGTCGAGCCCGCTGGCGAAAGCTGATCTTGTTCCGTGTAACAAAGGCGACCCAGATTCGCACTAGTCCAAGGAACACCAAGTATCCGGCAATCGCCGCCAGCGGATAACGAACGGGCAGAGAATTGAGGCCCGCAAGCAGCATCGTCTTGCTGGATAATACGGCAACAGCCATCACCGCAGCCAGGATCAGCGACATGTGGAAGCGCACTAGGAAGTGCTTGGCCAGAAGCGCACGATAGCGTTTCGCCTGAGGCCGTATGGTTGGAATGGACATGAACTAATACAATAGCTCATGTCTTAACAGACTGAAATTACTTCTTGGCGCTTGCCGCAACGATCGAGTTAGCCAGGAAATTCTCCACCTTAGCTTCGTTGCGAACCATTTCGTAGTAAGCCTGCCGCCGCAATTGATCCTTGCGGTTCAGCAATGTTTCGCGAACCGTTTGCTGCACTTTAGGATCGTTCATGTCGCGCTGTCCCGCCGGTTCCTTAGAGATCACTTTCAGAATGCGATAGCCTTCCTGCGTTCGCAAAACTGGCGACACCGTACCGGGAGGCATCTGCATCACCAACTTGCGTAATTCGATATTGGCTTGCTCCAGCGAGGACTGCGCAATGTAGCCCAAATCGCCACCATTCGGAGCACTGTTCGGATCTTCTGAATAATTCTGCGCCAGCATCGAGAAATCTTCGCCGCTACGAATGCGCTGCTCAATCAACTGCACTTTCTTCTTCGCCTGATCGTCGTTTTGCGCCTTGTCATTCTTCAAATTGCGAACGTTCGCGTCGGGCGCACTGGTCACCAGAATTTGAGCGAGGTGGATTTGCGGTTCAGCCAGATTGAAGCTGGCTTTGTTGTTGCTGTAAAAATCGGTTACGTCTTTATCCGTAATATTGATCTGCGAAGTGATTTCTTTATTGATCAATTTCTCAATCGACAAGTCGATCCTGATTTGTGAACGCAGATCTTCGGCCGACATTTTCTTTGCAACTAGCTGCTTCTGAAATTCTTCCTGCGTGTAGGGAGCCTTGAATTCGCTGAACTTGGTGTCCACATCGGTATCAACGGCCATCAACCCCAACTTTTCGGCACGCTGCAACATGATCTTGCGATCAATCATAGTGCGCAAAATCTCCATCTTTTGGATGGTCAACTGGTCGTCGTTGGCCCGATCTGCGGATTGCTGTGGGAATTGCATTGCAAGTTGCTTTTCCACCTCAGCAAACGTGATGGAATTGCCATTGACTGTTGCTGCAACATCGGCCGGAGCCGAACGCTTACAAGCAGAAGTCAAACTAAGGCAGACGAAAATGGCGGAAGTGGCTTTCAGGCGAAACTTCATAGAAGAAGTCCATTGTACCGCCTTTACAGTCACTTGGGTTGTGAAAAGTGTTGTAAGGAAGGGTCGACTGGCCTTCCTTAATAGCAATTCACTTATTGCAGCGGCGGGGCAAACAGCATTTGATCGAAATCCAACCAGCAACCACCGGGATCTTCACTCGGATCCCCAATGCCGCGCCGTGCTCCAAATGGCGTCGCAGGAGCTTGGGCAGGTGCATATTTCGGATCCAGGATCTTTGCAATCTGATCCTTCAAATCCTCACTATGGGCCCGAGCCGATGAATTTCCGGCAGTCACACGAAGCGATGCCGACAACGATTTCAACTCAGCCCGGAGCAAACTCCGTACCCCTGCTTCGGTCGTTGTCGCGTGCACGCGCTCTCCCAGCACCTGCACAAAACTACGCTGAATGTTCTGACGGAATGCATCGGGGTTGGCAGTTGGCAACTCGTATTCCCTAAACAATCCTTTGCGCAAATCCCTAAGCATATCGCTTGCATGATAGGCATGAAGCGGTTCAATTGCCTCCTGTTCGATCATGCGCAACAATCGCTCATTGCTAATCAAAGCATTCAAGGGTGAGCGCTGCGCCGTGCGAATTCTGGCCAGCGCACCATCGGGTTCAATCCGCCGCAAAATCTCCGGATTGATCATAAATTTAGGAGTCGCAAATGCGTTGGCTAGCAGGAAATCGACAGCCGCTTTCTGCTTCTCCTTCGCAATCACAGTGTAAATCACACCATTCTGGCCACCGGATTTTTGCTGCGAATTTACACCACCAACGATCGCCGCCACGTGGCCCATTTCGCGAGTCCATTGGCCAACCATTCGGCCATAAACCTCTTCCAGAGTGTCGAAGTTTTCACCCGCCTTCACCGTTGCCGGAATCAGCATGGCAGCCACTCGTTCCAGATTCTTCAGTCCAAGCTTTGTTGAAGCCACAGCATCAGCATCGCCTACTGCCTCGGTCAATTCACCAGGGTCGGCACCGTTCGATTTTGAAGTGCTGAAACGCAACCACGGCGTCTTATCCTGCTCCAGTGCCCACTGGTTCAGGGTCTTGCGTTCTTCTTCAGGAGAGGTGGCCCCGGCCACTGGTTTGTAGCCCCACATGGTGGCAAAAATATCGTACGGTCCAATACCGGGGACCAAGTCTGGCACGTCGATTTTGTCTTCAGGCTGCGCCACATAATTGAAGCGTGAATAATCCATGATCGAAGGCGCATGGCCCATCTTTTTCACCCATTCGCGATCCCGCACTTTCTCTGCCGGATACATCGAGCTGGCTTTCATGTTGTGCTGAAATCCAAGCGTATGTCCAACTTCATGCGCCACCACAAATTCAATCAGCCGGCCCATCAAATCCTCGGGGAGGGGAAGTGTTTTCGCACGCGGATCGAGCGGACCAACTTGCGTAAAATACCAATGTTCTGCCAGGGCCATCACGTTGTGAAACATCAGAATGTCGGCTTCCAAAATCTCACCCGTGCGCGGATCGTGAACGTGCGGTCCCACTGCATTTTCAACTGGTGAAGGGCACCAGCGAACCACCGAATAACGAGCATCTTCAGGGCTCCAGTTCGGGTCTTCATCCGCCGTTGGTGCATCTTTGGCCAAAATTGCATTCTTGAATCCCGCTGCTTCAAAAGCCTTCTGCCACGATTCAATTCCTTTCTTGATGAACGGGATCCATTGCTTGGGCGTCGCCGGATCAACGTAATATACAATCGGCTTCACCGGTTCTGAAAGTGCCGCCGAAGGGTCTTTCTTATCCAGCCGCCAGCGCGTGATGTAAGTGCGTTTTGCTGACTTATGCTCTTCGGTTCCGTAGTCGGTTTTGGTGAGCGAGAAGTAGCCCACGCGCTCATCCTTAAGCCGCGGCATCATCGGATTTTCGGGCAGCTTCACCATGCTGTAATGCATGCCGACGGTTGCGGAACTACAGCGCATTGTACCGCCGAATCCCACCGCTGGCGCAGGCGTCGCGGTTCCAAGAGTTGGAATTTCCTGCGAAGCTGTGTAGGTGTGCGTCGCATCCACTTCAATGTTTAATGGATAAGAACCCATCTTTTCGACGAAGGAGCGGGTTGCATCGAATCCCCTGGCACCCAGGCGCCGGCGTGCGCTGAATTCGGGAACTTCACTGGAATAAAAGCGCGTCATATCGATCACAGCAGATCCATCTTTGCCTTCAGCCTCAATGTTGAACGCCTGCACAATAGTATTGGTGTTGGCGTTGTCGACAGCCATGGCGATGGCCTGCTTGGGGTCAGCCGTAATATCGAAATTAACGGTCTTCATCAGAATGCGCTTGTCGCGCCGTTCCCAACGAATGACATGGTTGCCAAGGCTACTGCCTC
>JBBRJC010000237.1:0-6234 GCA_038220135.1 Bryobacterales bacterium
TACGCGAAAAATCGTTTCTGAACGTATCCACTTAGCTTTGAAGGCCTTGTTTCGTTTTCAGGCTTCAGTGTGAGTCGCTCCTCTTATTCGATTAAACTGCTTGCGAATCTCAAGGGGACTGCTAACCGACTGAAGACTTCACTAGGAGGGTTAACTGAAACCGTTTCCGGTTTACTTCAGACCAACTCCGTCCGGCGTTCTTACAGCTTATCAAACAACATTTTTCTTTGCAAGCTCAATTTTCATTGCTGCTTACTCAGTGCTGCGTTTGCCAGCTATACAACCCAGTTTCACGCTGCTTTTACTGCTGCTCTCCGCTTCCGGAGCGCCTTGCGTTTCGTGTTACCGTCTCGCTCGGACTCATTCAGATTAGCAACCCAGTATCCTGCATGCAAGTGCTTTGCCAATCTTTTTCTGTCGGCGACACCCCCTTTCCGGTGGTGCCCATATGTTTTCAATGTGTTACAGCCAAAACTATTTTTGCTTTTTTTCTCAATCGGGAATAGAACCGCTCCTTTCGGTGATTCCCCAAGCGAGTGCACCCTATATGAAAATCACTGCCAGCCTTGTGTTCTTCCTGTGTCTGCCGCTTTTTGCGACTGATGTCCCAACCCCGCGCATTGACTCTTCACTTGTTTATTCTTACGCCAATCGTGCAATATTCGCTTTTGGCGGCCAGGATGATGGCGGTCCCAGCAATACGATATACGCCTACTCTCCCGACACCTCCTCCTGGAAGCAACTATCACCTGAGGGCGCGCTTCCCCCTCCGCGCTTTGGGCAGACAACAATTTACGACTCTAAACGAAATCGCATCGTTCTCTTCGGCGGTCAGGGACGAGGATTTTTCAACGATACCTGGGTATATGAGATTGCGCTTAACCGATGGACGCAAATCACTTTAGGCGAAGGCCCCAGCAAACGTTATGGGCACTCGGCAATTTACGATACTGCCACCGATCGGATGATCATTTCCCACGGCTTTACCGATGCCGGCCGTTTCGATGACACATGGGCGCTTGAGTTCGCTCCAAAAACCGGCGATTCCAGCACTGCCCGCTGGTTGAACATCACGCCTTCAGGGGAAAAGCCTCTCAAACGTTGTCTTCATCATGCGGTTTTCGATCCCGAACGTCGGCAAATGCTTTTGTACGGCGGTTGCGCCAGCGGCTTTGGCCCCTGCCCACTCGGTGATCTTTGGGCATTCGATCTTACCAAGGGCACCTGGAGCGAACGCCGTGCGCAACCCAGTCCAGATCCGCGGCAGTGGTATGGAGCCGCATTCGATACTGTTCGGCAGCGCTTTTTGGTCTGGGGCGGACTTGGCCGAGGGGCGTTAAAGGATTTGTGGGAATATGATCCGGCCGCTAACAAATGGCAGGTTCCGGCTTCTGCATCTTCACTCGGAACGGAGCGTTCCAGGCACCAAGGTGTCTTTGTTGCCGATTCGGCACAAACTTATTTCTTCGGTGGACAACTCGGCTCTGGAGCTTATACGAATGAATTGGTTGTTTATCCTCAGTCGCAAAGTCAGGGACCTCGAATTTCACCCGCAGGGATTGCAAGGGTGTTTGGTGGAACGGCCACAACGGTTGCTCCGGGAATGTTGCTCAGCGTATTTGGTACAAATCTTGGGCCGGAATCAGGCGTTGCGGCTGTATCCAATGAACAGGGGAAGTTGCCTTCGCAACTCGCAGGAGTGGAAGTATTGGTTAATGGGTTGAGCGCCCCGCTGCTTTACGCATCGGCAGGCCAATTGAATTTCCAGGCACCGTTTGAAATTTCTGGAACAACAAGCGCGCAAATTGCAGTGCGCTATAGGGGCGTAGAGAGCAATCTAGTGGCGTTACCGGTGACCGCGACTTCTCCCAATCTTTACCGCGGAGCATTCCACACTGACGGCACGCAAGTTGGTTCGGCGAATCCCGCAAGGCCGGGTGAAATCATCATTTTCTTCGCAACCGGGCATGGAATCACGGGGCCAACCATCAGCAGCGGTCAGCTGGCAACGGGCACAGCGTTCCGCCCCGTGGCCGATGTTCGCCTTAACGTGGGCGGGCAGGAAACAAGTCTGCTTTATTCAGGTCTTGCACCAGGCACCATTGGAATATTGCAGATCAATGCACAAATGCCTAACTCAATCGGAGCAGGAGACTGGCCAGTAGCTTTAATGATCGGTGGTTTGTCTGCAGGCGAGGGGCTATCCATTCCGATTCGATAGCTGATTTCCAGATTTCCTGTAATCGGGCATAATTTCATAGTGAACAAGACGATTCTACTACCCCGATGATGGGTGTCGAGAAGATGTCTCTGCGGCGGGCTGCAGTTATGAGCAAGCGCTGGCAAGCGGCGATCGCACAACCGTCAACATGTTGCCCGCCGGCTCGGTTGACTGAAGTAAACTCTTGAGAATGGACCCGGCGCGCTACAAGCTCATCGACGAGGCCTTCGAACAAGCACTGGATGCCCCCGACCCCGCCTCCGTGCTCGCCGGTCTTGCCCCCGATATACGTTCCGAAGTGGAAAAACTGCTCGCCGCTGAAGCGGATGCGTCCCGCTATTTGAAGGCATCGCTGGAGGTTGCCGCTCTCGATTCCGCTGACCAATTCGGCCCCTGGCGCGTTATCGGCAAACTAGGCCAAGGCGGCATGGGCACCGTCTACAAAGTTGTTCGCGACGACGGCACCTATGCGAAAACCGCTGCGCTCAAGGTTGTGCATGTCGGGCTGGACACTGATGTTGTGCTGGACCGCTTCCGCCAGGAGCGCCAGATTCTGGCACAGCTTGAACACCCCAACATCGCCCGCCTCATTGATGGAGGCGAAACGGCGTCAAAGCTTCCCTACCTCGTCCTGGAATACGTTGAAGGTCTGTCCCTAACCCAATATTCGCAGCAACAGAAGCTCACCCAGCGCCGCCGGCTGGAACTTTTTCTGGGCGTCTGCTCGGCGGTCGCCTACGCACATAGAAACCTGATCGTCCATCGTGATCTGAAGCCTTCGAACATCCTCGTCACCAGCGATGGCGAAGTGAAACTGCTCGACTTCGGCATCGCCAAACTGCTGGACGTCAATGCAGACCGCACGCAAACTGGCTTTCAAGCTTTGACGCCGAACTATGCCTCACCGGAACAGGTGAGTGGCGGGGTGATCTCAACTGCCTCGGACGTCTACTCGCTGGGGATTGTGCTGTATGAGTTGCTCACCGGCAGGCGGCCCTACAATGTGGAAACAAAGTCGGTGCTGGAGATCCACAAAACTGTTTGCCTCACCGAGGCTGTGCCCCCAGGCCTGGGGAACGAACTGGATGACGTTGTGTTGATGGCAATCCGGAAAGAACCAGCGCGCCGTTACCATTCTGTAGAGGAGTTTGCCGCCGATATTCGCCGCTTTCTTCGAGGCGAGCCAGTGGCGGCTCACCCGGAATCGTTCGTCTACACAGCCGGCAAATTTATTCGGCGGAATAGTTGGGGAATTGCCGCGATAGCAGTTGTGGTGATCTCTCTGACGACGGGCCTTGTGATCGCCCGGCAGCAGACATTAAGAGCCGAGCGTAGTTTCCGTGGTGCACGCCGTCTTGCCAATACTTTTCTGCTGGACTTTGAACCGAAGCTGCGCAAGTTGAATGGTGGCACGGAATCCCGCGAATTGCTAGTGAAGACGGTGTTGCAGTACTTGGACGATGTTTCGAAAGAAGGCTCGTCCGATCCGGAATTGCAACACGAACTGGCCCGCGCTTACGACGCGGTCGGCATTATTCAGGGCATGCCGGCAAATCCCAATTTGGGGCACCCTGTTGATGCTATGCACAGTTTTCAACTCGCGGTAGATTTGTATCGAATAGCCACCTCAGGTTCAAAAGATCCGGAAAAATTACGGGGATATGCGATGGCGCATTCGCATTTGGGGCGGGTTGCTGCGGCCGAGGGGATGGACGCGAAAGCAGTGGAGAATTTCCAGAAAGGCCTGGCTATTGCGGAAACGATTCCGTCGGTTGCGGGTAAAGAAGATTTACCTTTGCGCGCGAAAATGAACCTCTACTTTTACTTCGGCGATTTTCAGGATAAGAGTGGCAAGTTGGATGAAGCGCTGACCCTGATGCAGAAGAGTTTGGCGGCCACCGAACAGCAGCGGCAGTTGAAGCCGTCTGATCTGTCTACCAGAGATGTTGCCGCAGCGATGGTTTACATTGCTGGATTAGAGCAGAAATTGGGCCGCTTGGAATATGCCGGCGCTACCTTAAGAAAAGCAGAAAATCTGGTGCGGGAATTGTTGAAGCGCTCGCCTGCAAACTCCCTTTATTTGCGGGATTTAGGCAACTTGCGGAATGCTCAATGTACTTTGTTCTTCGACTGGCAACAAAAAAATATTGGAGACCGGAAAGCCGCGTTTGCCGCCTGTGCCGAGAACGAGCAACTGCTGCGGGACTTGGCTGAGAAAGATAAGAAAAGCATCTCCTGGCAGGAAGATCATGTTATGGCCTTGATCCATCTGGCGGAGGTAAAGACTGGGGTTGACCAAGCTGGTGCCGCCTCTGATTTGAACCTGGCGCAGCGGCTGCTTTCTGCATTACCGCAAACAATTACCAGGATGCCTAACCATTGGGCGATTTGGAATCGGGCAAACGCGCGGCAAATAGCTATTGCGCAGGAGCGCCGCTGAGGAAGTTCTTGAGCCACGCCTCGGCCCTTCTCACCTCGCGCGTTACCGTTGCCGAACTCATTTCCAGGGTTTCGGCCAGTTCCTCTCCCGAAAGGCCACCGAAGTATTTCAGCTCAATCAGCTTGGCTTTGCGCTCATCGTACTTTGCCAGTTCCGAGAGCGCTTCGTCCAGTGCCAGCGCATCGGGTGAGTGGCTTGGCACAGCACCTGAGTTTTCCTTCAATTCACATTTCTGGCCGCCCATGCCCCGCTTCTGGGATCGGAACTTGCGCGCATGATCGGCCAATAACTGGCGCATAACATGACTGGCGAACGTGAGAAAGTGAGCCCGGTTTTGCCATTGTTGCGGGGCAGAGCTGGCTAGCTTCAGGTACAAGTCGTTCACCAGGGCGGTTGGTTGCAGGGTGTGGCCCGTACGTTCCGCGCGAAGGCGTGCGGCGGCGATTCGGCGCAGTTCCTTGTAGAGGATGGGGACAATCTCCCCAGCGGCAGATTGGCCGGACGACCATTGCTCCAGTAGGGCAGTGATGTCTCCTTGCGGATTGGGGAGCGTGGGCATGGCGATGGGGGTTGAAACTGCCATTGTACTTGTTGTTGCGGGCGTAATGTTTTTTGCGGAAAGCCGCGAGCAAGGATCACGGCTTGCATGCATGTTGATGAAGTTCGGATGTTGTGGTGATGGTTATGCTTGGTTGTGGTTCATTTTCATGCCACCAGCCTTGACCGTGCTCTTCACTGCCAGGCCGCTCTGGTTGTGGTTCAGAGAGAGGCCGCCAGCCTTGACCGCGCTCTTGATCGCGAGGCCGCTCTGGTTGTGATTCAGCTTCATGCCGCCAGCCTTGACCGTGCTCTTCATTGCGAGGCCGCTCTGATTGTGGTTTGGGAACAGGCCGCCAGCCTTGACCGAGCTCCTCACTGCGAGGCCGCTCTGGTTGTGGTTTGGGAACAGGCCGCCAGCCTTGACCGTGCTCTTCACTGCGAGGCCGCTCTGGTTGTGGTTATTTTTCAGGCCGCCGGCTTTGATCGTGCTCTTGATTTTCATGGGTATGTTTTCCTTAATTGCTCGTTCGGCAGTCTTGTTGTCCGCCGTCGGACCAGTAAGCGCAATACTTGACTTTTTTCGATCAGCTATTCAAATAATATTTCAAAAATGTTTTGGAGCCGTGACGACTACCTTTCACTGGTGACATCGAAAGTCATGCTGGTTGAGGCGCACTAGCGGCTGCATCGTTTATATGTATGCGGTGATAGTGGCGCTGTTCGAACTGGGAGGTCGGCTTCCTTACAGGCTCGGTTCGGCTAGAGAGAGGCAGTGGTAAATCCATAGGGGAAGTTGCCTTCGCAACTCGCCGACGTTGAGGCATTGGTTAATAGATTGAGCGCGCTGCTGCTTTAGGCGTCGGCAGGTCAATTGAATTTCCAGGCACCTTTTGAAATTCCTGGAACATCAACAGCTCAAATCCCCATGCGCTCTAAGGGCGTGGATGGCAACCTGATTGCGGTACCGGTGACAGCGACTTCTCCCAATCTCTACCGCGTCCATTCCACGCTGACGGCACAGTAGTTGGTACGG
>JBBRJC010000238.1:0-6230 GCA_038220135.1 Bryobacterales bacterium
CCGTAAGATGAGGAAACACCGCCGGTGCCAGGTTCAGCAAAGAAGTTGTGTGTTGGGTTGCCGTTCACCGCAGGAATGCCGATGCTGGCGCCGTATGCCGTCTGCACATAACCGCTGCTGGGCGGCGAACCGAATCCCGAAGCCGAAGCAGGAACAAAATTGTAATAGTTCGTGTTTGAAGCAGCCGCCAAGGCAACAATTCCACCACCAGCGTTAAAAAACGCGGCGATAGCAACTGATGCTGCTGCTAAGTTGGAAGAACTGACTGCATCGTTGTCGCACCCACCACAATTTTGGTCGGAAGCAACTGCAATGGCACTAAAATTAGCCACATCAAAATGACTGGCATCAGTAACACCAATATTCGGATTGACATTTGTAATAGGAATTCCCAGCGTAGTCAGCGCAGAAGTGAGTTGAGCGCCTTTATCGAAAACGAGCACCGGTTTGGCCGGGTTTGGAGCGCCTGCACGGGCGAAGGCGATCATTGCGTTTAATTGAAGTGATGCAGCATTACCTGCCGAAAAGTGCAGATCATTATCGTGACCAGTCAGAACGATATTACCAGCCGACAGAGTTAGTGCGGCAAAAGTACTATAAGCAAGTAGAAGCGATATTTTTGTTTTCATTTAATTTCCTCCAACGGAAAAGCTGGAACCAATTCCAAGCAAGGAACGGCCCAATGATGTAGTCTACCAAAAGAGTGCAGTCTTGTAAAGCATCTCGATGGCACAAAGTTGATCACGCTTAAATTCAAGCCCGTAACGGTTTGACTCAACCCCATGCCAATTGTTAGTCGCCCCAACGTCGGCAAAGGTGCAAGCCACTCACGTTGCCACTCATCTTCCCCTCTAGTAATGTGCTGAACTTTCTGCCCCGAATCTACCGTCAGGGTTGAGCGCACAATCGTCAGACTCGGGTATTGCTGGCACCCCATCGTTAGGCTGCGATTTCACGTTAGCCTTTCGTCGGTACAGATCGGGTGCACTTTATAAGACAAAACAAACCCATCTAGAGTATGGCCTCGCATTACCTTTAAGGCCGACCCTAGCTTAATGCAGGGCTCGTAACCTAAGCCTCTATCGGCATTGAGCATCGGTGGCACCTACTACTTCGATTCTAATAGAGCATCTTCGCCTATGAGGATGACAATGAAAAGCAGGTGAAACATGCTCACTACACACTTGGAGAGTCACACTGGCGGCAAATAAAACAAACCCAAAACACGCAACTCCATTAGCAAAGATGTTGCTTCACTGGAAAAGATAATTTATATTTGCCCTATTTTCTTGACCTTGCCCAAATCGATCGGGTAGCACTTTCACGCTCCCTGCTACTTTTGACACAGGAAAACAAATTGCTGGCCAGCAACTTCCCACGGTTCAAGTCCGCGCGGGTGAATCAAAATCTACCGGCGTTCTAAACGAAAATCTGAATTGCAAACGTGGCTGGGGAGTCATGAATGCAAGCTGGAAAGCAGGCTGCTTGGTGCGCAGTCCAGAGGATATAGTGCGGGACGCCGGTTGAACGAATTCGAGTAACAAGGTTCGCAAGGCGGAAGTGTATTTACTCGTCAACACCACCTGACACTTCTTAATTCAGATAAACTGAAGGTGACCCGTGCGATACACAAACATAAAGTTTCTGCTGCTTTTGACAATCGGCGTTGCCGCTTCCGCCCAGGAATATTCTTTCGACCATTCCCAAGCTTTCCTCACCCAATATTGCGAAAAGTGCCACGGTGCAAAACCTGTTGGCGGCTTCAAATTGGAACGCGTTTCCAAACCCGAAAGTTTCAGCACAGAAGCCGGAAAATGGAGCAGTCTAACCTCTCGAATTCGCAACGGAGAAATGCCGCCCAAAGGTTCACCCGCGCCACCAATCGATGCGCGCGAACAGTTCACCAAATGGGTTGACACCACACTTCGCCGCGAAGCCTGCGCTGCCGGAATTGTTCCTGGCCCTTCTCCAATACGCCGCTTGAATCGCGACGAATATTCGTTCACCGTTCGCGACCTTCTAGACATGCACCTGGATATCGCCAAGGCCCTGCCCGCCGATGGTGCTGGTGGCGAAGGCTTCGATAACGCCGCTGAAACGTTGTTCCTGTCGCCCATCCATTCCGAAAAATATATGGAAGTGGCGAAGTTCGCAATGGACTTTGCAGCCAAAGAATACAAGTCTCGCGAAAAGATATTCGTGGCTAAACCAGGCCCGGGAACAACCACCGCACAAGCAGCCGAAAAGATTTTCAAGAGCTTCCTGCCCCGCGCCTTCCGCCGCCCCATTGCTGATTCCGAAGTTACTCCATACATGGGTCTTTTCCAAGCCGCACAAAAGCAGGGTGAGGATTTTGAATCGTCCGTACTGTTCGCGTTGCGCGCCGCGCTGGTATCTCCTAATTTCCTGTTCCGCATGGAACCCCGCAACAACACACCCACCACGCGGCCCCTCGATCAATTCGCAATCGCCTCCCGTTTGTCGTATTTTATTTGGGGCAGCATGCCCGATGAATTGCTCACCGACGTTGCCGCGTCCGGCAAACTACAAGACCCTGAAGTGCTCCAACAACTGGTACGCCGCATGTTGCGCAATGATCGCTCCATGGATTTCTCCGCACGCTTCACCGAACAGTGGCTGCGTACGCGCGAGCTGACAACCGACAAAACACCAGACGCGAAGCTGTTCCCCACCTATGCTGCCAGTGAAGATTTGCGCGGCGACATTCGCTTTCAGCCCATCATGTTTTTCCGCGAAGTGTTTCTACGAAACTTGTCACTGCTGGAATTGATCGATTCCAAATACACCATCGGCTCAGCTTCACTGGCAAAGCATTGGGGCGTGAAATTGCCGCTTAAAGCCAACAACACTTCGCAGCCACAATGGGTGGAATTGCCCGAAGGTTCGCACTATGGCGGTTTGCTAGGCATGCCCGCAGTGCTTGCGGTTTCATCGTTCCCCTATCGCACAAGCCCGGTGTTGCGCGGTGCCTGGGTGCTCGATTCTATTTTAGGTACGCCACCTCCACCGCCTCCGCCAAACGTTCCGGCCCTCGAAGCCGAACACGCCGGTGCCGCACCGCAAACAGTCCGCGAAAGGTTGTCGCAACATCGGGCGAATCCAACCTGCGGCGGTTGCCATAGCCGCATCGACCCTATCGGATTTGCACTGGAAAACTACGACGTTGTGGGCCGCTGGCGCGAACAGGACAACGGCAAGCCGGTGGATAATTCAGGCGAACTCAACGACGGCAAAAAATTCAAAGGTCCAGAAGAGCTGAAGAAAGTTCTTCTCGAACGCAAAGAATTGTTCATCCGCAACATCACAAGCAAGATGCTTGGCTATGCGCTGGGCCGCGGCCTGACGTTGAAAGATTCCTGCACGGTTGATAGCATAGTGGCACAATTACGCGAAAAAGATTACAAGGCACAAACGCTGCTAGAAGCGATAGTGCTCAGCGTTCCGTTTCGATATCAAGAGGGTAAAAAGCAATGAGAACTCCCATTTCCCGCCGCACAGTTTTGCGAGGCGTTGGTGTCGGTCTTGGTCTTCCCTGGCTTGAAGCAATGGCTTCCACCACCACACCCAAGCCACCCGTACGCTTGGCCGCCCTCTACATGCCTAACGGAGTGAACGTAAATCACTGGACCCCGGAAGGCACCGGCCGCGACTTCAAACTATCAAAAACTCTTTCCCCACTCGCCGATGTGAAAGATCGCGTCACCGTGATCAGCAATCTTTGGAATGCCAACTCCAAAGGCGGCGACGGCCACTACGTTAAAGAAGCCGCAATTCTCACCTGCACAACGATCAAGAAAACACCGGGTGCCGACATCGGCAACGGCGTTTCCGTCGATCAGTTGGCCAGCCAGATGATGGGACCCCAAACACCTCTGGCTTCGCTTGAGCTCGGTGTAACCCCTGTCGCCATTGGCGTTGACGCAGTTGTCGGTTATACGCGGGTCTATGGTTCGCACATTGCATGGAGTGGTCCCGCCACGCCGCTTGCTCGCGAAATCAACCCGCGCTCTGTATTTGAACGCCTCTTCCGCGCATCTTCCGGTCAACGCGGCAATCAGAATAAAATGGACACGCTGTTGCTGGATCGCGTCATGGGTGATGCCAAGCGTCTTCGTGAACAAGTCGGAACAGCTGACCGAATTCGTTTGGATGAATATATGTCGGTGATGCGCTCACTCGAACAGCGGCTGGAACGCTCAGCAAGCACGGCGCAAAGTGCCTGGAAACCGCGCGTGCCAATCGACCCGAAAAGTGCACCGAACGACCGCCCGGCAGATCATGCCGAACATGTCCGGTTAATGCTCGACATGATGGCTCTCGGCTTTCAATCCGACACCACGCGCATCGCCACCATGATGTTTGGCAACGCCGTAAGCAACGTCAGCTTCCGTTGGCTGGAAGGCGTCAGTGCCGGCCATCACGATGTTTCCCACCACCAGAAGGAAGACGATAAGCTGCGCCAGTATCAGTTAATCAATGAATGGCACATCGCGCAGTACGCCTATCTATTGAAGAAACTTGCAACCATGCAGGAAGGCGAATCGAATGTGCTGGATAATTCCATGGTGCTGTTTGCTTCCGCGCTAAGCGATGGCAATAGCCACAACCCGCACAAGTTGCCGCTGGTTCTTGGTGGGCGCGGCGGTGGGCGCATCGCCTCCGGTCAACATCTGGTTTATGGCGAAGACGCACCAATGGCGAATCTCTTTGTATCGATGCTGGACGCCTTCGGTACACCGGTGGAACGTTTCGCCGATAGCACCGGCCCATTGGCTGGACTCTTAAATACATGAAGTACGCCGCTCTATTGATGCTTTCCGCCTACTCGCTGCTGGCTGAAAACTTGGCCGGCATCTGGGTCGGCCAGATTCCCGGACGCAATGGCGGAGACCCGCAGGACATCGCGTTCAAGCTCACACAGGAAGGCACAAAAATCGGCGGCAAACTTTATGGCGATTATAAAAGCAATGCCATCAGTGAAGGCATGATTTCCGGTAACTCTGTGATGTTTGTCATCGTCACTCAAGAGCAGGCAGGCAATCAGATCAACGATACGCGCGTGCGCTATAGCGGACGTCTTGTTGATGGTCAGCTGGAATTAACCCGCGAACGAGAACGTTCAACCAACGCCGGTAACGGCGGAGTGCAAACGCAAAAGAACGCAGCCCAACGCCTGACCTTCACCTTAAAACGTTTATTGTGAGGCATCATGAAACGCACGTTGATGTGCTTGACTATGGCTTGCGGCACGCACCTTGCCGCACAGCCGTCCACCCCGCCTGCGTCTTTCGCTTTCACCGTCAGACCCTTTCTCGAGAAAAACTGCCAAGCCTGCCATAGCGGTAAGACCAACTCAGGCGGAATCAACTTCGAAGTGCTGAAGTGGAGCAATTCTGTGGCTACACAGGCCTCGGTTTGGGAAGCTACCGCCAATGTTTTAAAGATGGATCAGATGCCTCCAAAGGGCGCACCCCATCCGGCGAAGGAAACAGTAGACGCCGTGGTTCTACTCCTGGAAACGGACCTGGCCAAACTCACAGCAACGCCAGCGCCCAAGGCCGCTCCCCCCACTCAGGAATGGCTCACTTGGCAAGGAGACCCGGAGCGCACCGGTTGGGCGCAAGCCGAAAAAAAGCTCTCCAAACAAAACGTCGGAAAAATGTCCCAATTGTGGAAAGCGCAACTGGACGCGGTCCCGAACCGTATCAACAATTATTCGACCCTTACCGATCCACTAATTGCCAATGTTGCCACCAGGCAAGGGGCAAAGAAGTTGGTCTATATCGCCAGTGCTGAAAACAACGTCTATGCGCTCGATACCTTGACCGGCTCAGTAGTATGGACCCGAAAGTTTCCAAACGACGCAAAGCCCCCGCAGGCCGCCACTGGAAATTGTCCGAATAATTTGAACGCCACTCCAGTAATCGACAAAGAGAAAGGCATCCTCTACGTTTTGACTAACGACGGAAGACTGCGTGGACTTGGCCTTGCAGATGGCGACGACCGCATTCCACCGGCTGACTACACCGCCCCGTTTTCTCGCAACTGGAGTTTGAATTTGGTAGATGGCATGATCTACACATCCACATCGCGCGGTTGCGCCGGGGCCATTTCTGTCATTAGCGGAATCGACACGACAAAGCCTTCGTTTCCTGTAGTTCACTTCTACCCCAGCACCGGCAAAGCATCAGGCCCATGGGGCCGCGGTG
>JBBRJC010000239.1:0-6227 GCA_038220135.1 Bryobacterales bacterium
ATTGAAAACACAATAAGCATATAGGCCTGAGATTTATCCAAGCACGGTTTAGTTCACTCTACGTTTTCATCACCGGGCGGGCTGGAAAACGGCTCTGTTCCCGTGGCTTCACACGCCCGCCCGCCGATGAAAACTTCTGCAGTCACTGCGGGGAAAAATTTATATTTCCCCTATTTCCCACATCTTACAAAAATCGAACGGGTACCCTTTTCAATGCCTTTGCTAGATTTGAAACAAGAAGACAAATTGCTGGCCAGCAACTTCCCAACAAATTGAGTCCGCGCGGCAATTAAAACTATCCGGCGTTCCAAACGGAAATCTGAATCGCAATCATGGCTGGGGAGTCATGAAAGCGAGCTGCAAAAGCAGGCTGCTGGGCGGCAGTCGAGAGGGTCAAGTGAGGAACGCCGATTGACGCATCCAAAGTCCGCAAGGCCGTAGTGTCAATCGCGTTCCCGACCGTTTTATAGTAGGATTGTCTGCGCGGCTAGGAGTGACTATGACTGACAACGGGCTAAAATCGCCGATTACGAACGTCTTTGTGCTGATGTTGGAGAACCACTCCTTCGATAATATTTTCGCCATGTCTGGCATTCCCGGAATTCAAGCGGCCACCATCCATGATTCCAATTCTTATGTGGACCCCAATACCGGGGAACCCAAAACATGTTACGTTCACGACGGTGCGCCTGCCTCGATGACCACCGATCCCGGCCATGAGTTTGAAGATGTAGGCCAGCAATTGTGCGGCTGCAAGTTTCCCAGCCTGCCCGTCAATCCTTATCCGGCTGTGAAGAATTCCGGGTTTGCATGCAGTTATGCCACTTCAATTTCTGAAGATACCGGCAGGCCAACTCCAGGCCATGTTTGTGACATAATGGCCTGCTTTCATACCGAAACGCAATTACCAGTCATTTATCAGCTAGCCTGCGAATTTGCTATTTGCGACAACTGGTTCTCCTCTATGCCAGGGCCGACGTGGCCCAATCGGTTTTTTGTTCACGGTGCTTCATCAGCAGGATTGGATCGTAGCCCGAATTTCCAGGAAGAGCTCCAATGGGAATCTTATGACGGGTTTCAGTTTGAGAATGGATCAATTTTTGACGCACTGAAGCGCAACCAGTGGCGCCTGTACAACGATTATCACAATCGCTTTAGCGATCAACCCTCAAGCTGGGAGGATGGTGGCTGGATTTCACAAGTAGCATCGTTAAAGAATCTCGACATTCTGGATGTTCATCCCCTCGCGTCTGACTTCTCAGACCATCCAGCCGGCCGCTTCGTCAACGATTTGCAAGGCGACTATTCTTATCCCTACACCTTTATTGAACCCAATTTCGGGCGGAGTTTTGGCAAACCCCTAACTTACAAAGGCGGTTCATCGCAGCATCCTGAAGACGACGCTTACGGCGGAGAGGGCTTAGTGAAAGCAGTCTATGAGGCGATCCGTAATTCCCCCCTTTGGAAAACAAGTCTGCTGGTAATTGTCTACGACGAACACGGTGGTTTCTACGATTCAGTTAAGCCCGCCTCTGCTGTCCCGCCAGACGACAAAACCATGAATGAAAATCTGCAACTCAAAACTCACGGTTTCGATTTTAGCCAGTATGGCGTGCGCGTTCCTGCGGTTGTCGTTTCTCCTCTCATTCCTAAAGGCACGGTGGACCATACACTTTATGATCACTCCTCAATCCTTGCCACGGTGGAACGCCTTTTGTCTTTGCCACCTCTGACAAAAAGAGATGAAGCTGCCAATGACTTGCGTGGACTACTCACACTTCCGGTACCCCGCGAAGACTGCCCCACTGAGCTTAACTCCCCTGCATCCCCGATTCAGAATAAGCCGGTTCTTACCGAACAAATGATCGCAGAAATGTCCGATAATCCACTTCCTGAGGCCGGTAATCTGATTGGATTCCTGACCATCCTTCTGAAGGCGGAAATGAAGGGGGTCGATGCCGAGACTCGATCCAGAATTTTGAGTGAATTTCGCAAGATCAAAACAATCGGAGCGGCCCGCGCCTACAGTCTTCGCATGAGTTCCCAGATTGATGCCGCCCGTAAACTTCCCGATGAGGGACGGGCAAGTTGTTGAATCTGTATGCTAACTTTATAGAAGATATGCGAAGCTTTAACTGCCTTACAACAGGTGCTCTACTTCTTTGTGCTTTGATCGCCCCGTTTGGATTGTTTGCCCAGAAACCGGTGGAAAACCCTGGCTTGCCCGCCCGCGCTACTCCGGCGGATTATCAGGCGAAAGGCCAGATAGGGAAGGTAACCATTGCGGCCGAGTTCACTGCACATTCTGTTCCAACGGCCCAAGGCCCATTGACTGCGGAAGATTACG
Source organism: Bryobacterales bacterium (assembly GCA_038220135.1). Taxonomy (GTDB): domain Bacteria; phylum Acidobacteriota; class Terriglobia; order Bryobacterales; family Bryobacteraceae; genus JANXSF01. Next base: position 2,348 of record JBBRJC010000239.1, read on the forward strand.
TTGTTGTGGAAACAGCTTTCTTCGCAGCTGCCGACGCCCGTCTTGTACTATCCTCCGAGGATTTTACACTTCGGATTAACGGCAACAAGAAGCAGTTGCCAAGTCAACCATTCGGTATCGTGAGCATGGCTGTTAAGGATCCGGAATATGTTCCTGAAGAGCCCGTTTCTGCGGGTCCCAAATCGAAGGGTGGGATCAGTAGTGGGGGTGGTGGTCAGGGGCAAGGGCAGGGTGAACCTCCGCCATCGCCGCCTAAGATTCCAATCGAAGTGCGGCGCGCAATGGCGCAGCGGGTGATGAAGTCGGCACTGCCCGAAGGGGATCGTGCTTTGCCCCAGGCAGGGCTGCTTTTCTTCCAATATCGAGGCAAGGCTGAGGGGATTCACTCGGTTGAGTTGATCTATGCCGGACCTGCTGGAAAAGCAACCATTGTTCTGCAACGCTAAATTTGCCTACTCCAAAGTGATTGTCCCAACTGCCGGTCCGAGCACACTGATTTCGAGCTGTTCGGATTGATTCCAGGCAGGGCTGCTTTTCTTCCAATATCGAGGCAAGGCTGAGGGCATTCACTCGGTTGAGTTGATCTATGCCGGACCTGCTGGAAAAGCAACCATTGTTCTGCAACGCTAAATTTGCCTACTCCAAAGTGATTGTCCCAACTGCCGGTCCGAGCACCGGCTTCAGATTCTTCCAATCGAATCGTTGATTGTTTGGGGCCAGTTTGTGCGTCTCGGAAAACTGGTTTCGAGCCGTTCGAATTGATTCCACCCATTCCCCAAATTCCAGCAATAGCTGGCGATGGATTAGATAGGTCATGTCCACGGTCCGGTCTGGTAGATGATCTTTCACGTCGTCAAACTGATGCAGAAAACGGCGGCCGTTGGCTTCGGCTTCGCGTGGAAGCCACGACTTGTACCAGGTTTCAGTTGTGTCGGCGAGCGTACGATTTCGGCTGTATCGAATAATGTTTGCCAGTTCCAGCACCTGGTCTACCGAGGCGAGCGCTTGCGACGGATTCTTGCCCGCCGCATCGCCGGCCGATCGCAGTAGCCCGTCGATTTTGCTGATGTTTTGGATCATTTCCAAATTCTGCCGGTACAACTGCGCGATTGAAAGAAACACTTCAAGGTTGTAGTTGTTTGAGTCGGCAAGTTGCAGGTTTCGATGCAGCAGTCCCAGCAGCTCGTCGTTATCGGCAAGGAAGGTTCCGGCCAATAGCAGCCGTTTTGCATTCTTCAGTTGCCAATCGGAATTGAAGACTAAGTTCCGGTCCGGTACCGGAGGCAGTGGCAACGATTGATCTTTTGCAGGGCGCCTGGGATTGAAGATCTGGTTCGAATTGCCCCAAATTGGAGTGCGCTCTTTCGATTGCACCGTCTCCCAACTGTCGCTCCAAAACTGGGCCTGGGTGCTCATCAACTGATAGGTCCGGTCCATGTTTATTACGCGAGGGCCGTAGAAGATCCGGTAAAAAGAGGACATCGCTTCTGCGGGATCGGGAGAGTTTGGGTGCCAGCCGTAGGCACTGCCCGTGGCATAACCTAGCCAGAATGTTTCCGGGTGCAACCCCGCGTCGGCCCATGCCGCAACCATCGAGCCCATCAGATCTGCATCGCGGCGAGCGGAATCGAAAGATAGCTTGTGGAACATTTCCGATACCCTGCGGCCGCCTTCGCGCTCCGGATGGATTCGCATGGCCGCAGGAAGAGGGAAGTATTCGGGGAACAGCTTTTCCTCGCCCTGGGTTGATGTATAAATCATTTCGCGGATGCCATGTTTGCGAAATAGCGGATCAAATTGTGGGCCGTACACTTCACCATTTACGATGTGTTTAGGCAGGGATGCGATGTCGTCCGGTTTCAACGGGTACTCGCCCCAGAACAGCACCGTTCGTCCGCGATCGTGCAAATATCCGGCCGTCTTGGTGATAAATTCGGCCAGCAGTTTGCCCACGCTGCCTAGCTGTTTTGCGCGATCAGCCTCGGTGCAGGCGCTGTTTTTGGCTAGGCCGATGTAATACGGCTCGTCGGTGGAAAGGTAGAAATACTTGCCACCCCGATTGGCGTCGAGCAGGTTTTGAAACATGCCTTCCAGCAGTTTATAGGAATCGGGATTGGTGACACAGAGTTCGTAATTGCTTTCCGGAAACGCGCGCAGCGCAGCATAGGCGGGGTGTTTCAGAATGAAGGCGATGTGGCCAGGAGCATCGAGGAAGGGAATTAGTTGCACGTGATACTTCAACGCGTAGTCTGTCAGTTCTTGAAATTGGGCCGGCGTCATGGCGTGCGGTTCCACCAGCGTAGCGGCATTCGCGAATTGAAAATGGGCCTCCAGCTTCAGCGCGAAACCGTTGATCTTGAAAAGAGCCGCCTGCCGGATCGTCTGCTTCAGCGTGTCTAATTTGTCGAGGTGATGGGAATCGTCCCAAAAGATTTGGCGCAGTTGGAGATCGGGCCAATCTTCGATTGTTCCTTCTGGAAGTTGGAGTTTTGAATTGATGATTTGGGTAAAGGTAACAACACCGTAGAAAAGGCCCGGAAGATCATTGGCTGCAATTGTGATTTGCTTCGGGTTGAGGATGATTTTGTAGGCTTGCCGGGCCAGCGCAGCTTTGTCCGCATCTTGCGCTATGCCCACTCTGGCAGCATTGGGAGCAATCACCAGCCGCAACGTTCCCTCTGCCGGACGGCCCGGTAATTGCAGGGTGAGCTGCTCCTGCAATGTGGTCACGGATATGTCTTTTGCTGGAACCCCTTGCAGTTCCAGTTTCCAATTGCTGGAAAAGGTAAATTGTGCTTGGCTCAATGTGGCCACTTGCGGTTGCGGAAGCACGTTGAATCCGCGCCGGTATAGTTCTGAAACTGTGGCTGGTGAAGCAACTGCCGCACCCAAAAGCAAACACAAGACGATTCTACCCATAGCTAATTACCCTATCATTGAACGGCTGTCGTTAGCCGTTACTTCGGGGACTACGACATTGAACGAACACGGTGCCAAGCCGGCGAACGATACCGTGGCGCGGGCTGTTCCGAAATTCACCGTCTGTTGCGCGATTTGCCCCGCCGCGATTGCCATCATTGAACGGCTGTGTAAACTAGCGTGAACGTGACCGGCAATGCATCGTTCGCAGTTACTGCCGGAGGTGCCAAGCCGGCGAACGATACTGTGGCGCGGGCTGTTCCGAAATTCACCGTCTGTTGCGCGATTTGCCCCGCCGCGATTGCCATCATTGAACCGCAGTGTAAAGGGTCTGCGCGCCAGCCACGCCACCTAGCGTGAACGTGATCGGCAAAGCATCGTTTGCCGTTACTGCCGGCACTACGACATTGAACTGGTACAACCCAACCGCCCCCGGTGCCAAGCCGGCGAACGATACCGTGGCGCGGGCTGTTCCGAAATTCACCTGGAACGGGAGTGCCAGCGCATTTGTCTGTTGCACGATTTGCCCCGCCGCGATTGCTGGTGTTACTGCACCAAAGCCGATGCCATAAAAGATGATCGTGTCCCCAGCTTTTGCGCGGCGTGATGGCACGCCCGCAATAGCATTCGGTGGCAGAACATAAGTCGCCCCATCAGGGAACAAGGCCACAACATACTGCTTTCCACCAACCAGGAATGTAGCGGGTGCCAGCAGCCCGGGCTGTGTTGAATTTACCGTGATATTTGTTGCGGCGCTGGTGCCTACAGGTGACGTTACTGTCATTTGCTGCGTGCCTGTCGGAACTGTCGACGGAACTTGGGCAACCACTTGGCCGGGGCTGATGAAATCGACAAAAGCCGACTGCCCGCCGATCTTCACCGAAGTGCCATCCAGCGCCGTTGGAGCATTCAGACCATTGAAATCTGTGCCAGTCCAGGAGCGCGTGTTGTTGGCAAAACC
>JBBRJC010000240.1:0-6223 GCA_038220135.1 Bryobacterales bacterium
CTCAAACAATCACGTTCCCACCAAGTTTCGATTTATATCTCAAACTCTTTCTATAACTTAACGTCCGGCCAGTGTCAGTCCCAAAATCTCCATGCTAGATTCAACATTGAAGAGGCAGCCCGCCGTGGCTGCCTTATTCGCGTTCGAAGCTACTGCGAACAAACAAACCCAAAGGAGTCCGCCATGTCTACCGCTGCACAAATCCAAGCCAACCAACTCAATGCCCAACTTTCCACAGGTCCCCGCACCACGGAAGGAAAATCAGCCTCCGCAAAAAACGCCACCAGCCACGGCCTAACCGCCGCTTACCCGGTAATCCGCACTCTGGAAGAACAAACCCAATTCGATGAACTCACCTCAAACTTCTACTACGAACTACTGCCGGAAACCCCAACCGAAAAAGCCATCTTCAACCAACTCCTCCTGGCAGCCTGGAACATCGACCGCTGTCATCGCCTCGAAGCCGAACTCTCAGCAAGCTCCGCAGTAGATCCCCTCTTGGACGAAGCCCTTTCCAAAACCCTAACCCGCATAGAAACCTATCGCTCCCGCGCCGAACGCCTCTTCCACAAATCGTTGAAATCCCTAACCACCGCCCCCAAACCAATGCGCAAACCCGTCTATAGCAACAACGGCCAACAAAACGAACCCAAACGCTACACCTCCATCCCCCAAGGCTCCCCCTACATCCGCCACAATCCGAAGGTCGGCCGCAACGAACCATGCCCCTGCGGCTCCACCAAAAAGTACAAACAATGCTGCCTGCAAAACAAAGCCAATCCAGCACAAGCCGCATGATCAAAAGTGCCACCTGTTATCCTCAAAAGATAAGTGGCATCTTTGGACCCGTTTCGCAAATTGAAATCAGCTGTTGTTAAACAGCCCTTTCCACCCGTTGCTGGTATCAAGGGGTTGTCGGAATTGATTGGCGTGAAAGAAGTGCTGGAACAGTTCCACCGCGACCGGCAGTGGATTACTGAACAGCATCTGGAACTATGCCGAATTGCGGCCCCTACTTTCTTTGAAGCCAAGCGTGCGGAGTGGATGCTCATGCGCCTGCGCGAGTTGGGCTGCGATGCGAAAATCGACCGCGCTGGAAATGTGATCGCCTTTCCCGGCACGCCCACCACAGGGCCTTACGTAGCAGTTACCGCTCACCTCGACACGGTGCTGGCACCCCGGCGGCCAGAAGAAATTTACCTTGAAGGCGATGGCCGCATGCATGGGCCCGGAACGTCTGACAACGGTGCCGGCCTCGCCGCGCTGCTGGCAATTGCCAGAGCAATGCAGAAGGCTCCACCGCTTGAAAATAGTACGGCTTCGTTGCTGCTGGTGGCTAACGTTGGTGAAGAAGGCGAGGGCAATTTAAGCGGCATGAAGTACCTTTGCCGGCAATCGCCACTTGGTTCGAAAATTCGCAGCTTTCTCGTACTCGATGGCCCTTCGGTTGAGCACATCACGTCCGAAGCCTTGGCCAGCCGTCGCTTTGAGATTACTTTCCAAGGCGTGGGCGGGCATTCGTGGTCGGATTTTGGTGTGGGCAATCCAGTGCACGCCCTCAGCCGGGCCGTCACTTTGTTCACCCAATCGCAGGCGGCTCAACCTGCGAAATTGGCGCGCACAAGTTTTAACTTCGGCATTATCGAAGGGGGCATTTCGGTGAACTCGATTCCCTCTTCGGCGCTCGCGAAATTGGATCTACGTTCCGATACGCAGTCTGCCCTTGATGCGATGGCCAACCTGCTTACAGAATGCGTAGAGAACGCCCGGGATTTTGAAAATTCTCGCGCCACAGCGAAGGTATCGGCAAAGATTCGTGACATGGGGCAACGCCCCGGTGGGCGGCTTCCAGAGACCGCGCCCATGATCAATTATTTGCGTGCCATCGATACGCATTTCAATATCCGGTCGCGCATTGATTGCGCCTCAACCGATGCGAACATTCCGCTTTCCATGGGACTGCCTGCCGTTTCTATAGGCACCGGCGGCCAAGGCGGCGGAGCGCACACGCCAGCGGAATGGTATCGCCCAGAGGGCCGTGATGTGGGGCTGAAGCGTATTTTCCTGACCCTGGCGCTGTTGTTGACCGAATGAAACTTTCGATTGAAGCGCGTGCCGATTTGGCCCTGGCCGGGGTTGCGCTGCTCTGGGGCGGCACCTTCGTTTTAGTTAAGGCGGCGCTGGATGATATTTCTTCGCTGGTTTACCTTGCCCTTCGTTTTGCACTTGCGGCAGTGCTGTTGCTTTGGTATTTCAGACGCGCTCCGATTTTTCGAATGCCCGCCAAAGCTTATCTGATCACGGCATTGGTCGGCGGTTTGTTGATGACCGGTTACATCTTGCAGACCATCGGGCTGAAGACAATTACTCCTGCAAAGAGTGCCTTCCTCACCGGGCTTTACATCCCGCTTGTCCCGGTATTTGGTGCGATCATTTGGCGGAAGTTGCCCTTGTGGCAGGAAATTGTTGGGCTCGTACTTGCCGTTGGTGGCACGGCGATGATTAGTTGGCCTGAACAATCCGCGCGAATCGCAATTGGCGATTGGTTGACTATTGCCTGTGCTGTTGCCTACGCGTGCCACATTCTTGCGCTTGGACATTTTACGCCGAACATCGGTTTGGCTCGCATGACTTGTTGGCAGATCATGTTTGGCGGTTTGTTTGCCGCCATTGGTTCGCCCATCATCGAAAAGCCGTTTTGGCATGTGACCACTCCAACGATTGCCGCAATTGTGGTGGGTGGCGTATTTGCCACGGCGATCGCTTTTGGATTGCAAACATGGGGGCAACAGCATACTTCGGCTTCCCGGGCGGCTTTGATTTTCAGCCTTGAGCCTGTGTTTGCCTGGGTCGTTTCGTTTCTTGTAATTGGGGAAGTGCTGACTCTGCGCACCGGCTTTGGGGCGGCGCTAGTGCTGGTAGGAATCTTGTTCGCAGAATTAAAACCGCAGTTCGGCAAATCGGACTGACCTGAATTCTGAAGTTGAATTGAAACCGCAACCTTGCCAGCGGCATCTATCCGTAGGAAGGGTTATATCGACGCGTGTCCGAAGTTTCATATAATCGGTAGAGATCGTAACTCTGGAGGCATCCGCACAACAATGCTGGCCCGTATTTTTAAGCAACAAAAACTGCTCTCTGCAAGCGTGTGTGTATTCACGCTATCTGTCGGTGTTCTGATCGGCACTCTTGCCACCACTGGTGTGCAGGCTGCCAAAGGACAGGCTGTGGCCCCTGACGCCACTCCGCTGGTAATTCCAGCAGCGGCCTCGAATGAAACTGATTTTACGCGGCTTGCCAAAATGGCTGAGCCCAGCGTGGTAAACATTACAACGGACTTCACGGCTCCGAAATCGGCAATGTCCAAGCGTCCACGTTCGGCGCAGCCGGATGAAGAAGAGGACGAAAATTCTGATCTGTTCCGGCGATTCTTCCGCGACATGCCTGGTGGGCAGGGTGGTGGTGGAATGGGCGGAGCTCGTCCACGTGCCCGCGAAGCTACCGGCACCGGATTTATTGTTGACAAGAATGGCTACATCCTTACCAACAATCACGTCGTAGATAAGGCTGAAAGCATTAAGGTTAAATTTCCAGGCGACAAGACTGATTACAAAGCGAAGGTAATTGGCACCGATTGGGAATCCGATTTGGCGGTGCTGAAAATTGACGTGAAGCGATCGTTGCCCGCTTTGAAAATCGGCAATTCTGACGGTGTCCAGGTGGGTGATTGGGCTGTGGCTATCGGTTCCCCATTTGGACTTGCTGCCAGTGTAACCGCCGGTATCATTTCCGCAACCGGTCGTGATGTGAGTGGTGCTGAGGCGTTCCAACGATTTATTCAAACCGATGCCGCAATCAACCCCGGTAACTCCGGCGGTCCGCTGCTCAACATCAAGGGTGAAGTAATCGGCATCAACACAGCAATTGCAACGCAAACTGGCGGATATCAGGGCATTGGTTTTGCGTTGCCTGTAAACATGGCCGTGCGGGTTTATAACAACATCATTCAACACGGACGGGTACGCCGCGGTTCCATTGGTATTTCCTGGAACAAGCAGGAGAAGCCGGAGATTCTGAAATCGGCTGGTGTCAGCTCTGGTGTCCTGGTTGAAAATGTTACCAAAGACGGCCCGGCTGCCAAAGGTGGCATGAAGCCTGAAGACATCATTGTTTCCTTGAATGGGAAGGCGATCAAAGATGGCGATGATCTAATTGCAAGGATTGCTGATACACCGATCAGTTCTTCGCTAAAAGTTACAGTTGACCGGGAAGGCAAGAAGATGGACTTGAACGTGGTGGTTGCTGATCGTGACGAAGTGTTTAAAGACGACGTCCGGTTTGCAAGTCGCCGCAAGGACATTCCCATGCCCGTAACGGCACCGGAAGCAAGCACTGCGAAGTTCGGAATTTCGATTCGTCCTCTCTCCGACAAGGAGAAGGAAGAAGCGGAAACTGCAGGTCGCGGAGTTTATGTGACCACGTTGCTGGAAGGCAGTTTTGCGGAAGAGATTGGCCTGCTGGAACGCGACGTAATCGTCTCGATCAACCGTCAGGCTGTAGCGACGCCCGACGACGTGCGGAGAATTCAAGGCACGCTGAAACCAGGCGATGCAGTGGCCTTTCGTGTGATGCGCCCCGCAGCAGCTTTGACTATTCCAGGTCAGCGCAAGAGCACAGAAAAGGTTCCATATCAGAGCCTCTATGTTGCGGGAACGTTGCCGGTAAACTAAGGCTGAATTGAGTATCGGTGAAAAAGGGGAGGCTTCGGCCTCCCCTTTTTGCTGTCAGCGAAGTAAAATCGTTCAATGCCTATAATTGACCAAATCTCTAGCGGCTGCTTTTGCTGGGTTGAACTTGCAACAACCGATCAAGCCGCAGCCAAGAGCTTCTATGGCGAACTATTTGGATGGACTATTGTGGATGAACCGATGTGCCCAGACAGCTACTACACGCTGTTTCAGCTGCAGGGACGCAGCACTGGCGCTGCTTATCAGTTGGCCGGCAGTGAGGTTACTACGCCGCCAAACTGGATGCTTTATATCGCTGTTGAAAGTGCTGACGAGACGGCTGCGAAAGTAGCCGCACTCGGCGGAAAGCTGATTGCTCCGCCGTTTGAAGTATCGAAGAATGGGTGTGCAGCGATTATCCAGGATCCAACCGGCGCAGTCTTCTGCATTTGGCAGGCTATGGATCATAAGGGAATTGGAATAACGGGGAACCACACGCTTTGCTGGGCAGATCTAAGTACGAACGATCCGGCGCAAGCTGCGGTGTTCTACGAGGCGCTGTTTGGTTGGAAATTGATGGCTGGCGAAAAGGACACGTCGGGGTATTTGCACATTCAAAACAGTGGTGAATTTATCGGTGGCATCCCACCAGCGCAGCATCGCAATTCAAGCATGCCCGCCCACTGGTTGCCATATTTTGGTGTCGCCAGTTGTGATGAATCTGCGGTTAAGGCTGAAGGGTTAGGTGCGCGGTTGATTCTGCCGCCAATGAGCATTCCCGATGTTGGGCGAATGTCTGTAGTTGCAGATCCGCAGGGCGCAGTGTTTGCGTTGTTTCAGAATTAATATGGGACCTCTTAACGGGATTCGTATTCTTGATTTTGCCAGCTTTATCGCTGGTCCTTATGCATCGTCAATCCTCGCTGAAATGGGGGCTGATGTAATTAAGGTTGAGCCGCCAACGGGCGATTTGGCGCGCGCGTGGTCGCCATTTATTGGCGGTGAAAGCCGCTATTTTCAAGCTTGGAACCGAAGCAAGCGCAGCATAGTTTTGGATCTTACCAGCCCCGCATCGCGGCCCGCGCTTGAGGCGCTGGTGCGGAGCGCGGACGTGGTTGTGGAGAATTTCCGCAACGGCGTTACGGCAAAACTGGGGATCGACTATGCAACCTTGCGGCCGCTCAACGAACGGTTGATTTATTGTTCTTCCACTGCGTTTGGATCACAAGGGCCCTGGCAAAAAAGGCCTGGCTACGATCCGGTTTTGCAGTGCCTGGGCGGTGCGGCACGGGCCAATGAACGGTTCAACGGCGGCAGCACTGGCATCTGCTCTGTGGCGGTGAGTGACTATCAGGCGGCGATGCTGCTATCGACGGCGATCTGTGCCGCTCTCTACCATCGTGAGCGAACAGGGCAAGGGCAATTTGTGGAGACATCGCTTTTGCAAGCGGTCATGTCGGTGCAGTCGCATCACTATATTGAGCCGCTCGATTGTG
>JBBRJC010000241.1:0-6221 GCA_038220135.1 Bryobacterales bacterium
TGCCGACTACAAAAATTACCCAATCCTAAACCTGGCTGGAGAAGTGAAAGACCAACTGGTTCGAGCACAAAAACTGGAAACGCCCATAGCAAAGAAACACGGGGTTGCGGCACCTCCGCCCCTAACGCCATAAGCCACACCGCACGCCAAACCCATCTGCTATACTTGGAATTCATGAATCAGTTCGCCTTCAGCGCCACTTTCCACCATCCTCATCATCATGCGGTCGCGGACGGCGTGCGGGCTTGTTCTTAATCAGTTTTCAACCTAGGAAATTGCAAGACGCCCGCCCCTGTGGCGGGCGTTTTTATTTGCGCACGACTTAAGTAACGAGTAAAAAAATGGATCTCGATTTTTCAAAACAAGACGGCCTCGTCACCGCCGTCATTCAAGATTACAAAACCGGCCGGGTGCTGATGGTCGGCTATATGAACGAGGAATCGTTCCGCATCACCGTCTCTTCGGGCTTTGCCTGCTTCTATAGCCGCTCGCGGAAGAAGCTTTGGTTGAAGGGTGAAACCTCTGGCCACAAAATCGCCGTAAAGTCGATCTCCACCGATTGCGACAAAGATGCCGTGTTGATTCAAGGCGAAGAACTCGGGCCCGGTGTATGCCACGATGGCTACCTTAGTTGCTTCTATCGCACTCTGGAAAACGAACAGTGGGTGATCACTGAAGAACAAACCTACGATCCGAAAGCGGTGTACAAGAGCTAACTTATGAAACTGAAATTAGGAATCCCCAAGGGCAGTCTGGAAAACGCCACCGTCGATCTGTTTCGCCGGGCCGGCTTCAACATCAATATTTCGAGCCGCTCCTACTTCCCTTCTATCGACGATCCGGAAATTGAGTGCATGCTGATCCGTGCGCAGGAAATGGCCCGATACGTGGAAGATGGCGTGCTTGTTGCGGGCCTCACCGGCTATGACTGGGTGGTGGAAAACGAAGCCGAAGTACAGGTGGTGGCGGATCTGGTTTACGCCAAGCAGAGCTTTGGAAAAGTGCGATGGGTGCTTGCTGTGCCTGAGTCTGCGCCAGTGAAAACGGTGAAGGATTTGGAAGGCAAGGTTATCGCCACGGAATTAGTCAATGCCACCAAGCGTTACCTGGAACGCAACGGCGTGAAGGCCAAGGTTGAGTTTAGCTGGGGCGCGACGGAAGTGAAGCCGCCAGTGCTGGCAGACGCGATTGTTGAAGTGACAGAGACGGGATCTTCGCTACGTGCGAATAATCTACGCATTGTTGAAACGATCATGGAATCGAATACGCAGCTAATCGCCAACAAAGCTGCGTGGGCTGATGATTGGAAGCGCCGTAAATTGCAGGATGTGAAAATGCTGCTGGACGGAGCGATTGCCGCGCTGGGCAAAGTTGGGTTGATGCTGAATGTGGAAAAGGACAATCTGGAGAAAGTGCTGGCGGTGTTACCGGCGCTGAAGAATCCGACAATTTCCAATTTGAGCGACGGCAACTGGCTGGCACTGAATACCATTCTTGACGAATCTACGGTGCGCACGATTATTCCGCGGTTGAAGGAAGCTGGGGCGCAAGGAATCGTCGAATATCCGCTCAACAAAATCGTAATGTAGGGCGAGGGAGACTGTATGATACGCATCGTTGAAGTAGCACAAGTCAGCAAGATCCTGGCCCGCAAGGCGGCACGCTTTGAGGAGGCTGAACAAATTGTACGGCCGATTCTTGAAGCAGTGCGGATGCGGGGCGACAAGGCGCTTATCGAATATGCGCAGAAATTCGACAAGCTGGAACGTAAGTCTGTGCGCGTTCCTGAACGCGAGTTGAAGGCCGCCGAAGCGAAGTTATCCGAAGAATTTCGTGATGCGGTAAAAGTGTCTGCGCGTAATATTCGGGCCTATGCGAAGCTGCAATTGCCTGTGGCGAAATCGAAAAAGATTTCCCCGGGGTTGCGGTTGGGGCAAGTGATTCGTCCGCTGGATTCGGTGGCTGCGTACATTCCCTCGGGGCGGTATCCGTTGCCTTCTACATTGCTGATGACGGTGATTCCGGCGCAAGTGGCTGGGGTGCCAAATATATCTGTAGCTTCGCCGCGAGTAGTGACTGAAATCTTCGGGACGGCTTGGTTGCTTGGAGTGCCAAGCGTGTTTCAGATGGGTGGAGCGCAGGCGATCGCGGCCTTTGCTTATGGCACCAAGACGGTGCCGCGCGCCGATCGAATTGTTGGTCCAGGAAACATTTACGTGGCCGCAGCGAAGAAGTTGCTGGCAGGGGAAGTGGGGATCGACTTCATTGCCGGGCCGACTGAGATTCTGATCATTGCAAGTGATGGAAACCCGGCATGGATTGCGGCCGATATGTTGGCACAGGCCGAGCACGATACAGACGCTTCTGCGGTGCTGCTGACTACCTCAAAGACTCTGGCGATTGCGGTTTCCATTGAGATCGAAGAGCAATTGGAAACATTGACTACTGCAGCGACCGCGCGTGTGGCTATCGAAAATAACAGTGCCATTATTCTGGTTGAATCCGCAGAGCAGGCGGTTGAGATTTCCAATCGCTTCGCGCCGGAGCATTTGAGCATTGATGATGAAAAGTTGATGCCGGGGATCCGTCATGCGGGCAGCATCTTTATTGGTGCTACCAGCCCTGAAGCTGCTGGCGATTATTCTACTGGCCCCAATCACGTGTTACCCACTTCCGGTGCGGCGAGGCTCCGCGGCGGGCTGTCTTCAGCCGATTACGTGAAGATTATTTCAACGCAGCAGGTGTCACCCAAGGCACTTCGAAAGCTTGCGCCTTCCATCACAACGCTGGCCAGGGCGGAGGGCTTGGAAGCCCATGCCCGCAGCGTGGAAGTGCGCATCAGGAAGGAGAAATAGCGCGTGGCAAAAGACGAGTTGCGCCCCCGGCCGGCAGTTGAACGCATGGCCCCCTATTCGCCGCCAACCGGTGACAGGAGCGATAAACTGCGCCTGGATTTCAACGAAAACACAATTGGTTGTTCGCCCAACGTGACGCAGTTTCTGACGGAGCATCTGATTGAAAACGATCTTGCTGTGTATCCGGAATACACGGATGCCCGACGGGAATTAGCAGACTTTTTCGGCGTCAAGCAGGAGGAGATGCTTTTCTCCAACGGCACCGACGAAGCGATTCAGGTGCTGATCAACACCTACGTTGATGATGAAGATGAAGTACTGACGCTGCGGCCTAGCTATGCGATGTACAAGTTCTATGCCGAAGTGGCTGGTGCGGTGGTTAGAGAAATCGACTATCGGGGCATCACATTGGAGTTCCCATTGCAGGAATTGCTTGGGGCCATTACACCGGCTACGCAGGCCATTTTGGTGGCGAATCCGAACAACCCGACTGGTACTGGGACCAATCTGGAGAACATCGAACGTATCTTGAAACAAGCGCCGCACGCGGCTGTTTTGATTGACGAAGCTTACTACGAATTCTGCGGCGTTACGGCGCTGCCATTAATCAACGAGTATCCTAACCTTTTCGTGAGCCGCACGTTTTCGAAGGTGTACGGAATGGCGGCGATGCGCTTTGGATGCCTGTTTTCAAGGGCTGCGAATATCAAGTGGCTGCAGAAAGCGCAGTCACCGTACAGCGTCAATTCGCTTGCGGCTTTGGCTGCGAGGGCTGCGGTTCGTGATCAAACCTATATTCGCAAGTATGTAACTGAAGTATTGGCTGCGCGGGAATTGCTGTACGTTGGTTTCGAAAAACTGAAGATTCCCTACATCCGCAGCCATGCGAACTTTGTGCTGTTCCACGCTGGGGACCGTGCTGTACCGGTGCGCGATGCACTGCGGGAACTTAGCATTCTGGTGCGTGATCGCAGTTATGAACTGCCCGGTTGTGTGCGCGTTACAGTGGGCACGCGCGATCAAATCCGTCAATTTCTAGAGGCATTGGAAACGATATGGTAATCAAAGCTGACATGATTATTTTCGACATGGATGGCGTACTGGTTGATGTACGTGAGTCCTATCGCGAGACAATTTGCATCACTGTTGAACATTTCACGTCAAAACAAATCAGCAGAGAATTGATTCAAGAGTATAAGAATCAAGGGGGCTGGAATAACGACTGGTTACTGTCGCAGAAGATTGCGGCAGACCTGGGCACCGAAGTTCCGTTTCAGGAAGTGGTGGAGTATTTCCAGAAGGTGTTTTTCGGACCCACGCCGGAAGAAGGGCTGATGTGGCGAGAGCGTTGGATCGCCAACCCGGGTGTGCTGGAACGCTTGAATCGCAGCTACCGTTTCTCCATCTTCACGGGCCGCGAGCGGGCTGAAGCGCAGATGACTTTGGATCGTTTTTGCACTGGTTTGAAGTTTGGACCGATCATTGGCGCTGACGATGTGAAGAACCAGAAGCCCGCGCCTGACGGCATCAAACTTATCCAAGCCAAGTTTCGTGACGTTGAGTATTACTACGTCGGCGACACGGTGGATGACGCGCGCGCGGCTTCTGCGGCAGAGGTGCCATTCATCGGCATCAGTGAGCCAGGCTCACGATCCGCACAGTTGCTGGAAGAGGAAGGTGCCATTGCGGTGCTTGAAGACATCAACCAGCTTGGAGAGATGCTGTGCCAGTAAGAACATCCAGCATTGAACGCATCACCAAAGAAACGCAGATCAAAGGCACTCTAAAAATCGAAGGAAAAGGGCGCTACGAAATCTCAACGGGCATTCGCTTTCTGGATCACATGCTGGAACTTTTCACTAAGCATGGCGGTTTCGATCTGAAGCTGGAAGCCAAGGGTGATCTGGATGTTGATCAGCACCATACCGTGGAAGATGTAGGCATTGTGCTGGGCCAACTTTTCGCGAAAGCGTTAGGTGATCGCAAGGGGATTAATCGCGCCGGATATTTTGTTTTGCCGATGGATGAAACGCTGGCAGTTGTGGCCGTTGATCTTGGTGGGCGACCGGCGTTGGTTTATAAAGACAAGGTAAAAGTGGTTCATGTTGGGGATCTGCAAACTGAACTGCTGCCCGATTTCTTTGATGGGTTCACAGTCCACGTTGGCGGCAATCTGCATGCCAACATCATGTATGGCCGATCGAATCATCACAAGATTGAAGGGATATTCAAGTGCTTTGCCCGCGCCATGAAATTTGCCTGTTCAACAGATGTGCGGCTGAAGGATCAACTGCCATCAACCAAAGGACTGTTATGATTGCGGTCTTCGATTACGGCGCAGGCAATTTGCGCAGCGTGCAGAATACGCTTGGAGAAGTGGGGGCTACCTACACAGTGGTTGATGACGCCGCAGGGCTTGCCAAAGCCAGCAAAATTATCCTGCCCGGTGTAGGGCACTTTGGCCAGATGCTGCGATCAATCGATGCCATGCGCGTGCGGCAAACGCTGCTTGACCGGATCAACGCGGGTGTTCCTTTTCTCGGTATTTGCCTGGGCATGCAGGGGCTGTTTGAAGAAAGCGAAGAGGCACCTGGAGTGAAAGGTCTGGGACTGTTCCCAGGAACCATTAAGCGATTTTCTGAAGATGCCCGCGTACCGCATATGGGTTGGAATGAGTTGGACATTAAGCCGACTTCGCGCCTTTTCAAAAACCTTGGCGACCGCCCGTATCTTTATTTCGCGCACAGTTATTTTGCACCAATCGTGCCTCAAACCGCGGCCATTTGCACTTATGCTGAACCCTTCACTGCTGCGCTAGAAGCGGGGAATGTGTTCGGCGTACAATTTCATCCTGAAAAATCCGGCCCGCTAGGACTGAAAATTGTCAAAACTTTCGTCGAACTCTGACACCTCCTGGACATTTGATTCAATGCTGGCAAAACGCATTATACCCTGCCTGGACGTAACCGCTGGACGCGTTGTAAAAGGCGTGAACTTCGTTGATTTGATAGACGCCGGAGACCCGGTGGAATTGGCCGAACGCTACAATGCGCAGTCGGCGGACGAACTTGTGTTTCTGGATATTACGGCATCGAGTGATGAACGAAAAACCATGGCCGATGTTGTTGCGCGCACTTCGCGCAAAGTGTTTATCCCACTCACTGTTGGCGGCGGAATCCGCTCTGTTGTGGACGCACGACGGATATTGATGGCTGGTGCGGACAAGGTGAGCGTGAACACGTCGGCAGTGCGGCGTCCGGAATTAATCAGCGAACTGAGCCGTGAATTCGGAGCGCAGGCAGTGGTGCTGGCAATCGACGCAAGACGCCGGCCTGATGGTGGGTGGAACGTTTTCACCAAAGGCGG
>JBBRJC010000242.1:0-6207 GCA_038220135.1 Bryobacterales bacterium
GTCGCAGAAACTTCCAGGCTCCAGCGGCTCAACGTACTCGTCTATCTTTCCGCTGCCATCACCAGCCATCGACGTCGTCAACAGCCCGCATCCCTTCTCCCGCGCTAACACCCACCTGAACTGTTACTTGTAGATGACCAATTTAATCCGGCAGAAGTTAGCCTAGTTGCACCTACCCTTTTCCAATTAGTGCACTATTGCTGAATTGATCGAAACCGGTCCTCTAAAGCCTTTAACCAACACTCAAGGAGGATGGCATGGTCCTTCACGCGGCCAGCGATTTCAGCAGCAAGTTCTTCTTGATAAGTGTGCACTGTCAGGTTACGATCCGATACCATCTGCAGGTATCCGCGGGACGTTGCTTCGTCTATGAGTCCCAGATCATGGCACGCCCTAATTGAATGTGCAGGAGAAGCCGCATCCAATCCTTCTTGCTCTGTGAGTAGATGTCTCGCTGACTGCCATGTTACTTCGAAAGTGTACTTGAATCGCTGAATTTGAGCATCTCGCACAATCGGGGTGAGCGGCTCGGGCAGTAATTGCTTCAGAGTTTCGAGCGCGCGAGCGGCGAGGCCCATCCGACGAACTAGGTCCGCCATGGAATTCCCTGCTGTATGACTCTGTCGCGCAGAGCGGGGACAGCACTTGATAGATCGAACAACTCGACACGAGGCAGCACTGCGCTCTGGTCGAGCACCTCCTGAAGTTCCAAAAGGCATCCGGGATGGAGTGGAGCTGAAGGCAGAATGCCGACATCTATATCGGAAGAGCGTCGCCATCCGCCCCAAGCTCGCGATCCGAAGAACCAGATTTGAACAGGCTGATCCTGAAGATACTGTGTCACCAAATGCTTAGTTAGTTCCAGATCTTGGGTAATAATAGGGGTCATCATCCGAAGCATACCTTAGTTTCGTGCCTAAATCCAAGGGGAAAACTAGAAGCACATGGATGTTCGAAGTTAGGCTGCGGGTTCGAAGCGTCCGTCGGCTAACAGTCGGTATTTTTGGCCGCGCCAATAAATCGTGTTGCCGAAGAAACCGGCTACCCAAAATGCGAAGCTGATCAGATCTGCCAACGGGACCAGATACCATTGCTGCGAAGTTAAGCCGTCGTTCAACACATTAACCGCAGTTGCGGCGCCGGCGGCGGCACGGATTGCGCAGGTCAATAGCAACATCGGCCACCACGCGGGTGCCAACAAAACCAGCAGCAGCGCGATTGGAAGCGGATTGGTGAATAGCTGACCCACATAGCCCGCTGGCCTCGAGCGGCGCGTGGACCGATTCCAGCGAATGCGGTGGAGGGCGTTTGCCTCTATCGACTCGCTGCCAATGTGATGCTCTACTACGTAGCTCGATAGCGCGACGCCGTGCCCCGCATCTGCCGCGAACTTCCCCAGGACGAAATCTTCAGCCAGATATTGACGCAGTCGGTCCCAGCCACCGATCGATTCGATTACGGACTTCCTGGCGGCAATGGTTGGGCCCACTGCGAAACGCATCCCTTCGAGCATTCGGGCCACCATGATGCCTCCCAGGAATTCGGTGTTCATCCCCAACGCTTCCAGCTTCGACCAGAATGAGTTTCCGGGAACGGCGCGGTAGGGACAGGTGGTTACGGCCAGCTTGGGGTCTGCAAATTCGGCGGCCACGGTTTCAAGCATCGACGGGGTTACGCGAATGTCGCTGTCGCTCATCACCAGCAGATCGTTCGACGCTTCGGCCATCATCTGGTTGAGGCTCCACACTTTGCGGTTGGGCCAGGGGGGGAATTCGCCTACAAGCAAAACGCGCGAGGGGATGTGCGAATATTCGCGTCCAAGACGATTGACCAAAGCGTAGGCTGGGTCGTCGCTGGTACGCGTAGCGAATAGAATTTCGTAGTTGGGATAATCCTGCTCGAAGAAAGTGCGCAGGTTTGATTCCAGGCCTTCGTCCAGACCTTCGAGCGGTTTCAAGATACTGATGGCTGGGAACGTGGCCTGAGGGGAAGGCCGGACGGCCCGGTACTTCCCCACTGCCACAATTACAAGAACGCAATACACCAACGACCCGAGTAGCAAGGCCGCAAGAAGGTAGGCCAAGGCTTAATCCGTTGTCTGCTTCGAGGCGATCTTCTCCAGAAGTTCTCGAAGAAAATCGTCGAATGGCTTTACGCCGAGGTCACCTTGTTTGCGATGGCGAACCGAAACTGCGCCCGCTTCGGCTTCACGTCCGCCGATGACGAGCATATACGGAATCTTCTGCATTTGCGCGTCGCGAATTTTCAGGTTAACTTTTTCGCCGCGTTCGTCAAGGAAAACGCGGATGCCGGCGTCGGCTAGCTTGGCTTTCACTTCACGCGCGTAATCGAGTTGCTTGTCGGTGATGGGGAGCACTGCCACTTGAATTGGCGAGAGCCATACCGGGAAAGCACCTGCGTAATGTTCTACAAGAATGCCGAAGAATCGTTCCACCGAGCCGAACAGGGCGCGGTGCACCATGATTGGCTGGTGTTTCTTGTTATCTTCGCCGACATATTCAAGGTCGAAGCGGCGCGGTAAGGTGAAGTCGAATTGCACGGTGGAAAGTTGCCACATGCGGCCGATCGCATCGACCAGTTTCATGTCGATTTTGGGGCCATAGAAGGCGGCTTCATCGGTGACCAGACGAACTTTCAGCCCCAGGCGTTCGGTGGCTGATTTCAGCGCGTTTTCAGCGAGTGCCCATTGTTCTGGAGTGCCGTCGTATTTGCCGCTGACGCCGTTATCCCAGGTTGACAGTTCGGCTTCATATTTTTCAAATCCGAAGGCGTGCAGCGTGTCGATGGCGAATTTCAGGCAGTTCACAACTTCGTCCTCCACCTGTTCCGGGGTACAGAAGATGTGGGCGTCGTCCTGGGTAAAACCGCGAACGCGGAGCAGGCCGTGCATGGTGCCGCTGCGTTCGTAGCGGTAGACGGTGCCCAACTCGCCTAGGCGTACGGGGAGATCGCGATAGCTCTTGGGCTTGTCGGCGTAAATCAGAATGTGGAACGGGCAGTTCATCGGCTTGAGCTGGTATTCGGCGTCGTCCAGTTCCATTGCCTTGAACATATTCTGGCTATAAAAATTGAAGTGGCCTGAGGTTTTCCACAAATCAATTTTCGCTACGTGCGGTGTGTACACCAATGAATAGCCGCGTTTGACGTATTGATCGCGCATCCAATCTTCGAGGATGCGGCGAATGGTGCCACCCTTGGGATGGAAGAAAATCAGTCCTGGGCCGGCGAGTTCCTGAATGCTGAAAAGATCCAATTCCTGGCCGAGGCGGCGATGGTCGCGGCGTTTGGCTTCTTCCAGGCGATTGAGGTATTCGTCCTGATCTTTTTGCGAGAAGAACGCGGTGCCATAAATGCGCTGCAACTGCTTGTTTTTTTCGTCGCCTTTCCAATAAGCGCCGGCGATGGATAGAAGCTTGAAGGCCTTGATGCGATCAGTGGAGGGGAGGTGCGGACCACGGCAGAAATCGATGAACGTTGGGCCGAGGGTGTACTCGCTGAATGTTTCGCCGGCACGCTCTGTAATGAGTTCGCACTTCATCCAGGCGGAGCTGTACTTTTTGAGGCCTTCCTCTTTTTCGGTCCAGACGCGTTCATAGGGGAGATTCCGTTTCTGGATTTCCCACATTTTGGCTTCGATCTTTTCCAGATCTTCCGGAGTGAACTTGTCTTGCCTGTCGAAATCGTAATAGAAACCGTTTTCGATAGGGGGGCCGATGCCGAGCTGGGTTTCCGGCCACAGTTCGAGCACGGCGAGCGCCAGCAGGTGGGCGGTTGAGTGGCGGTAGACCTCCAACGCTTCGGGATTCTTGTTGGTAAGAATTTGCAGAGTCGCATCGCCCTCAAACGGGCGCGTCAGATCGAACAAATCTCCATTGACGCGGGAAACCAGCGCGGCGTCAGCCAACCGGGGGCTGATTTCGGTGGCAACATCAAGGGGCCGTGTTCCGGCAGGGACAGTCTTTACGCTGCCGTCTGGCAGAGTAATGGAATAGCTGCTCATAAGGGTTTGAAATTTCAGGGTATCACACCCGCACTCTGGCCGAATCTTTCCAGCGGGTTGACGCATCCTGTATATTAGATCCAGGAATGACCACTCCTTTACCGCAGATCGACGGCCTGGACGAAGCCGCTTTAGTAGAGCGGGCGAAGTCCGGCGAGAATTGGGCGTATACCGAACTGGTGTCACGCTATAACCGAAAAATATTCAGGATGGCAAAACAAATCACGCAAAGTGACGAAGATGCCGAGGATGTACTACAAGAAGCGTTTTTCAAGGCCTACCAGCATTTGAACGATTTTCATGGCAATTCCAAGTTCTATACATGGCTTGTCAGGATTGCTGTGAATGAAGCGCTGATGAAGCTGCGCAAGCGCAAATCAGACAAAACCGTATCGCTTGATGAAGAGTTGGACACTGGCGAGGAAACGATAACACGTGAGATTGCTGTTTGGGAAGGAGATCCGGAACAGAAATACTCGCAAACAGAGCTAAAAACGATTCTGGACGAGGCCATTGATGGACTGAAACCATCGTTTCGTACGGTTTTTGTGCTTCGTGATGTGGAAGAACTTTCAACGGAAGAGACGGCCGAGTCACTCGGTCTTTCGATCCCGGCCGTGAAATCACGGCTACTCCGTGCCCGGTTAGAGCTACGGGAAAAACTAACGCGAATGTTTAAGAAGAAGGGGGAAGACGCGTTTGCTTACCTGTAAGAACTTACTATCGGAACTGAACTCGTATCTCGACGACGAAGCCGATCCGAAGCTACGCGAAGAGTTGCAGCGTCATGTTAATGAGTGTCCCAATTGCTGGGTAATTGTGGACACAACCAAGAAGACACTCAAAGTGTATAAGGGCATGGAGGCGCAGGCTTTGCCAGCAGACATGGAGAACCGACTAATGGATGCGCTTTCGCGACGAATTGCAGCTTGCAAGCCACAGGCTTGACGGCTGCTAATCGCGACAGCCCATTGCTTCCAACATGTTAGTGACCTCGATTTCATTTGTGGCAAAACTCTTTGCTACGAGAAGGTTTCGCACCGTATCCAATTGAGTGGAATAGGCGGGGAATTCCACTTTAGTTAGTGGTGAGCGATGGATGATCTGGGGATTGATGGGGAAAGGAGCATCGGCAAGTGCTTCCAACAGATCCTCAAGTTGATGGGCTTCTACTGAGACACTGACTAACACCAATTCGCCATTGGCGTTGGTTGGTTCTGGCAAAACGGGAATCGACGACATGTAATAAGCCTCCAGCATTTGATGGGGCGCTATGTCACTGGGTTTTGGGCAGGACCGGGCGCCTTTAGCACTTTTTAACGTGGTTGCAAGTAGCAGGGCTCTTCAATTTCTGAAGTCCCTAAATCACTCCACTTCGAGATGAGGATAGCACCGGTTTTTCGCCTGCACAAGCAAATTCCTTGAGTGGCGAAGAACGGAAGCTGAACAGCGAAAAATCACTTCCGGGATTGGGTGTAGGGGATCTCTCTGATTCCGTCTTCCAGACCTTCAATTCGGACCACGCGCTTTACCGGCGGAGGTGGCACGTTGGGCATGGTTGGCAGCGGAGGCATGTAACCGGTCACTGGAGCGGTGCGAATCATTTTCATGGTGCGTTCGTCAGCAATGATCGGTACATTGGCATCAACTACTGGACGGGCATCGATTAATTTCAATTGTGCAATTTGCTGAGGTGCTTTCGGGGTGGCTGTGCGTCCAAAATCAGACCAGGCATGCACGTCTGACTCATCGAGCGAGACTTTCATGTTGGCGAGAATTTCGTTCAACCCCAGGCCGGGCCGAGTTGGAAGTGCACCAGGGAAATAGGTATTTACTTGAGACAGCGCTGCGGGTAACTGCTTTGAAGTTGCTTTGGCGCTTGCTTCGTCGTCGGCATTGAGATGAATGCTGTAATGGATGCCGTTGTCCAGACGGTAACCGGAAGCGAATGAGCTGACCTTATGAAAGATGAATGCGGGGTCTTTACGTGCCTCTTCCGAGACGTTGGAAACCAGCCAGAAATCGTTATCTGCTGAGAGTTCGTTGGCGCTGACATAGAGGTCGTTGTCTTCGGCCATGGAAGAAGTGCGAGTTTCCTGAGACCTGTCCAATGCGGCTGCGATCACTGATTTTGTGCCCAGAAGTGCGGTGCGGCCATCAACAAAGGCGAGCACAATTTCATTGGC
>JBBRJC010000243.1:0-6202 GCA_038220135.1 Bryobacterales bacterium
CGCATAGTGCGGAAAACGTTTTCAAAGTGTTGTTGGACGTTGGGGTTAGTGCCATCAAGCGCATACCAGGGCCCACGACGCCATCCGGCAAATGTCACTTTATCGGCACGCAACGGGGTGCCATCGGTATCACGAATGAACCAATCCGGGTGCTGACGAAACACATCGGAACCGGCTTCAGCGATGAACGGCGCAACCCAAATGGCAGGCTCGAATCCGCGATCGCGAATCTGCTTCAATACACCCTTCAAGTCTCCACCAAAGGCCTTACCGGCACTGAGCCAATCGCCCATGGCGGGTTGATACCCGTCGTCAAGCTGCACGTAATTGAGCTGAGGAAAATCCTTAGCGATGCGATCTAAATTGTCGAGTACATTTTGCGCCGTCACCGTTGGACCGAAGCAATACCAGGAGCACCAACCGCTGGGTGGAGTGGGCCAAGCCAAGCGGGGATGATTGGTTTGAATGCGGTTTGACAGGCCTTTCAGCAACTCAGTGCGTTGCGCGCCAGTGTCAAACAGAAACTCTTCCAACTCCCAGGTTTCACCCGGCGCGAGTGTCAAGCCTTCGGTGTCGACGACCACTTCCACTTGATCGGCTTTGACAAAAAAGCGCCCGATAAACTTGTGGCAGGAGGTAAATGCCATGAGTAGAGGCATGCTACCTTTTGGCGAAAGCATCATCATTCCGGATAGGGAAGTTACGCCTTCGGGCTGGGGAATTCTATAGTGCATCAACTCGGAATAAGCAAGGTCTACAGGCTTACCCAGTGTTCCGGCCGTTTGCGAGAGCATCTGGAAACTTTCACCGTAAAGTGCAGTATCCGGCGAAAGCGTCAGAGGGATTGAGAACAGGACGATCTTTTTGATCGCGACGGCACTTCTGCCGGTATTGGTGACTTTGGCGTGGCAAAAATCAAAGTTCCATTTGCGCTCCAGTTTCACGCCGTCCAGTTTGGTGACCCCAGGATCAACGGGCACTACGCGGGCGCTCATCTTGCGCATGGCGGCGTTGTCCAGCTTGGCGGCTGTCAGCGGAGTTGCGGCAAAGGCGGCGAGGGCGAGTGAAAATTGTCTGCGGTACACAAGGGCCATGGTATCAGTAGGGCACTATAATGTGAACGTCGCCATGAAGTTCTTACTAATTCTATTTGCACTATTGATACCCTTAGCGGGCCAAAGCATTTTGCGCAAAGCTATTCCCGATAAAACAGTCATTCTCACCTTTGACGATGGCGTGAGCACACATGCCACCTACGTTGCTCCCCTACTAAAAAAGTACGGTTTTACAGCCACTTTCTACGTTTGCGAGTTTCCGCCCGATTTCGCCGATAAGCACAAATACATGAGTTGGGAGCAAATAGAAGGCCTGTACAAAATGGGGTTTGAGGTGGCCAATCACACGCATACGCACAAGAACGTAGAGAAGATTGCGGAGGCGTTGCTGATTGAAGAGCTGGAATACATTGAGAAGAAGCTGACCGGCTTCGGCGCGCCGCGCCCGGTAACATTCGCCTATCCGGGCTATGGAACCAACGCACTTGCCCTTGCGGTTTTGAAGAAACGCGGCTATCAATTCGCCCGAGCTGGATTTGATCGCGTGTATGACCCCGAGACCGATCATCCTTTGCTTATCCCCGGATTTACGACGCGTGCCAATAACAAAGAAATGATTATGGAAGCATTTGCAAAAGCTCGTAATGGGAAGATTGCAGTGCTGACAATTCATGGTGTTCCTGACTATGCGCACGACTGGGTGACCACGCCACCAGAACTTTTTGAATCGTATTTGCAATATCTGAAAGACAATCAATATCACGTGATTGCAATGCGTGACCTGGCGGAATATGTAGATATTAATGAAGCCATGAAACTACCGGCCAAGCCTTAAATTTCTGGAAAGTACAGTGGCGGCCCAACAACCTTGTCGAGCCGCCCATAATCCTAAGCCGCACGCAGTGATGGCCGCAGATTCAACTTCGTCCTGGTGGAATCAATTTCCACCATCACATCGGCATCCGGTTCAATCCGCCCTTCACTGACCATAGCAGCCATCGGCTGCATCACATAGCGATGAATCACACGCTTCAATTCACGCGCCCCATATTCGGCGCTGGTACCCTTGCTGAGCAGGAATTCGCGTGTCGATTTTGGAACCACCAATGTAAAACTCCGCTCCAGCAAACGCCTGTCCAGATGTTCCTGCAGCATCTTTAACTGTTGTTCCAGAATCAGTTCCATCGAACTGCGGTCCAGCGGATGATAGGTTGCAAACACGTCGATCCGGTTCACAAATTCCGGCGCGAACTTGCGCTTCACAGCCGCCATACAAATCGAGTTAAGCTTTGTAGACTCACTGTGCCTGGGCATGGCTTCCGGATCCGCCATCACCATTTCAAATCCGAAGTCGGGGCGCATCTGCCGTGCCAGTTCCCGTGCCCCTAGGTTTGACGTCATGAAAATCAGGCTGCGATCGAAATTCACGGTCGTGTTGTCGCCCAGTTTGAGCGTTGCCTTATCCAGAACCCCAAGCATCAAACGCGCCATGGACCCGGCAGCCTTCTCGATTTCGTCAAACAAGACAATTGAAAGGTTCAGCCGCTCGCTGGTAACCGCATTCAGCTTCACCTGATTCAGCATAGGTTGTGTTTCGCGGTGGCCCAGATAGCCCGGAGGCGCGCCAATTAGCTTGGCCACCTCGTGTTCCATCTGGAATTCTCCGCAATCGATACGGAGGACATTCTTGGCGTTTCCATGAAGCACCTCGGCAAGGGCCTCGACGGTTCGCGTCTTTCCTGTTCCGGTGGGCCCAAGCAAAAGGAACACGCCTGCCGGACGCCCCTCAGGCGATAAACCCGCCTGGTACATCTGTACATAAGGGACGATGGAGGCGAGCCCTTCGGTTTGACCCACAACTTTCGAGGAGAGTTGCGCGATCCAGTCTGGCTCACCTGAGGCGCCGGAAGAGCACCGGTTTCTGATTACTGGAGGAATTGTTCTCACGGAAAAGAGTATAGACTACCCCCACCAAATGTCTACCCGCTCAGGGGCCTCAAAACTGGTAATTTCCGAAAGTTTTTTGAAAGTCTATTTGTTTAAGAATGAGTACATTACGTCTGCAATGCGTCCGCTGGCAAGCCCGTCGCCGTAGGGGTTGTGAATGCGACTCATCGCATCTCTGATTTCGGGGTTTTCCAGCAGTTCGATAGCATTTCGGACGATTTTCGCCGTATCTGTCCCAACCAGAATCACCGTGCCTGCATCCACTGCCTCTGGCCGTTCCGTCTTTTCGCGTAGCACCAGAATCGGCTTACCTAGCGACGGCCCCTCTTCCTGCACCCCACCAGAATCGGTTATTAGCAGATATGCCCGGCTCATTAAATCGACGAATGGTACATAATCCAGCGGCTGGCACAAATGAATGTGTGGATGATTGCCCAAGGCCCGGTTTACAGGTTCCTGCACGTTCGGGTTTGGGTGCACCGGATAAACCAGTTCCACATCTTCGCGCGCGGCCAACTGCAAAAGCGCTTGACAGATATTTTCAAAACCCTGGCCATGGTTTTCGCGGCGGTGCGCGGTGACCACAATCAGCTTCTTTTTCGGATCGAGGAAGGACCAATCGCTTCCCCTCAACTTTGCTTCCTGTAGTTGATCCCGCACATAGAGCACGGCATCAATGCCGGTATTACCGGTCACTATAATTTGACTATCGGAAACTTTTTCGTTCCGCAAATTCTGCGCAGCGCCTTCAGTAGCTGCGAAATGCAGCGTGGCGATACGGCCGGTCAACACGCGATAAGCTTCTTCCGGAAATGGTTGATACAGATCGAAAGTCCGCAACCCGGCTTCAACGTGGGCAATAGGCACCTTACTCATGAACGACGCCAGCGAGCCAGCAAAGGTGGAAGTGGTATCGCCCTGAACCACAGTCATATCAGGTTTTTGCTCAGCGAATACAGGCTCCAGCGCGGAAAGAATGCGCGAGGTTGAGCTGATCAAAGTTTGCCCTGGCTGCATCAAATTCAGATCGACATCCGGCTTCACGCCGAACACAGCCAGCACTTGATCGAGCATGGCGCGGTGTTGCCCTGTGACACATACAATGGGCTGAAATTGTAAGGGACGACGGGCTAGCTCCTGCACGAGAGGGCAGAGCTTGATGGCTTCAGGACGAGTCCCGAAAATGAAAAGAATCTTTTTAGGGCTGGTCATGGCGCGATTTTTGGCGGTCGAGCGAAGGCACTAATTAATTAATCGGCCTTCGCTGCAGAATTCTTGAGGGCAAACAGTCGAACTGGGACGGCTATTTGTGGCGGTAGGTGATGCGGCCTTTGGTCAGATCATACGGCGAGAGCTCAAGCGTCACGCGATCGCCCGCCAATACGCGAATACGATTACGGCGCAACTTGCCGGCTAAATGGGCCAGCACGCTCCGTTCCTGATCTAATTGAACGCTAAACAGACCCGATGGGAATTTTTCGACCACCGTTCCTGTGACTTCGATACTATCTTCCTTGCTCATTGTCCCCCTAACTATGGATTTATCTCGTTGATACTACACCATGATTATAACTCTTTAGTGAAGATTAGGAAGCACGTAAATTTTTCAGAGGTTGCAGGGCACCGCAAAGCAAGGGTCGCGGTATACAATTGCAGAATGTCGAACGGCACAAAAGTAGGAAATCACCGAAGATGAACGACGCACGGCGAAGGTTTTTGGCCTACCTGGCTGCCAGCCCGTTTTCTTCATTGGCTGAAGAGTATGTCCCCGCCAAACCGGAAGATGCGGTGAATGTTTTCGATCTGGAAGCGGCGGCCAAAAAGAAGCTTCCGGCCGCACATTTCGGCTATCTTGCCACCGGAGTTGAAGCGGATGCCACGCTTGGTGCCAACCGCGATGCATTCGGCCATTACCAGCTTCGCCCCCGCCGGCTGGTGGACGTAACCAAAGTATCTACGGAAGTGGAATTGTTCGGATCCCGTTTCAACTCGCCGGTTCTGCTCTCCCCCACCGGCAGCAACAAAGCGTTTCATGCCGATGGCGAAGTGGCCGTAGCGCGCGGCGCATCATCGCGCAAGACCGGCCAGATTCTCTCCACAGCAACCACTTCATCCCTTGAATCGGTGAATGAAGCTTACGGGGCGCCGGTATGGTATCAACTCTATGCCACATCAAGCTGGGCCGTCACCGAAAAGCTGGTGAAACGGGTGGAGGCAGCAGGGTGTAAAATTCTGGTCGTAACCGTTGATGTTCCGGCTGGGCGGAAAACGGAAACTGAGATTCAATGGAAGCGGCGCGATGAGCGGCAGTGCGGGGCGTGTCATGGCAACGGCCCAATCGGAACAGCCGAGTACTTTCGCCGCAAGCCAATGTTCAATGGAATCGACACCACGGGCTTGTCGCTATTTGCCCCTGCTCTTACTTGGGAATCTATCCGGCGCCTAAAGCAAATGACGTCGATGAAGCTGGTGATCAAGGGCATTGTCACCGGCGAAGACGCGCTGCTATGCCGCCAGCATGGTGTTGACGGAATCATCGTATCCAATCATGGTGGACGCGCCGAAGAGAGCGGTCGCGCCTCGCTTGATTGCCTGCCGGAAGTTGTGCAGGCGGCCGGGCCAAATGTAGCTGTGCTTATGGATGGCGGAATCCGGCGCGGTGGCGATGTCTTCAAGGCGATTGCTTTGGGTGCGCGTGCGGTGTGTATCGGGCGGCCCTACCTGTGGGGCTTGAGCGCGTTTGGGCAACAGGGTGTGGAGACGGCGATAGACTTGATCCGCACCGAACTGGATTTGGTAATGAAGCAGTGTGGCACGCGTAGCTTAAAGGAAATTAGTGCGGCGCATGTTTTGAAGCATGGCTGACATTTGGTTACTTGCTGACCGTGGTCAGTAATCGCGAGGCCTGTGCGTGCCGCTTCGCTCCATACTCATCCTCACGCAGGCTTTGCCAAAGTTGGACGCTATTTTGGAATGCGGCTTGAGCATCAGCAGTGCGTCCGGCTGTGGCAGCCAACGCACCAAGCGCTTCATGCATGTCTGAACGTGCTGTAAGAATGGGGATTTCCTGCGGATGCAGCGATGCCAGTGCGTCACTCAACCCTTGCTTCAACGTCGCTTCCGCTTGAGCCTTTTTGCCCAGTGCCGATTGCACTCTCGCAAGTCGCACAATGGAAATAAGCCAAGGATATTCCAAAACT
>JBBRJC010000244.1:0-6194 GCA_038220135.1 Bryobacterales bacterium
CAACTAATGCACGGGGGCGGATGATGATGCGATCAAATCCGGTGCGATTATCTTTCAGCGAAACTTCATCTTCACTGCCACCTTCAAGGTAATCCCAGGAGATTGGATCGAGCTTCGATTTCGCGATCGGCATGAAGTCGAATATATTGGCGCAATCCAGCAGACGGCTATCGGGATTTTGAGCTTGGGTATGTGTGGGCAAACCCATCATGGCGGCTAATTGAAGCATTGCGGTACGGCGATCTAAACGCATGGTGGTGAGCATATCATAAGCATATGAGGACTTTGTTTCTGGTAGTGCTGGCAGCCGCTATTGCGGTTGCTCAAAAGGCTGCGCCTGCGGCGGCAGAAGACCGGCATGATCATCAGGCTGATGCGCTGATCAAGGCCGTTGACGATTTGATGTGGCACACCAAGCTGGGCGACATTGCGCAGGTGGATAAAGTTGCCTTCACCAGTTTGCCGCCCAAATATGAGCCGAATCCAACCGGCCAGGGTGCGGGCAATCCGATGATTATTTATGCGTACACCTTCGTGCCCAAGAAGCTGAACAAGAATGTCAAACATCCACTGCTGGTGTATGTTCATGGCGGTGTGCATTCCGATTTCCGCAGTGGTGGGGCGTCGGCAACAGCGCATATTATTCGTGAATTGGTGGAGCAGGGTTACGTGATTGTTGCGCCGGAATATCGAGGGTCAACAGGTTATGGATCTGGCTACTACAAGGCGATTGATTACGGTGGCCGCGAGAATGACGATACCTACGCTGCAAGGGCCTGGATGCTGGAGACGTACGATTTTCTTGATCCCAAACGCGTGGGGATACTTGGATGGAGCCATGGCGGGATGATCACGCTGCTGAATATTTTCGACCATCCGAAGGACTTTGCGGTTGCTTATGCCGGTGTGCCGGTAAGTGATCTGGTGGCGCGAATGGGTTACAAATCGGAGAGCTATCGCGAGATCTATTCCGACAAATCGCACATTGGGAAAACGGCGGCGGAAAATGTGGCGGAGTACTTGAAGCGATCCCCGGTTACGCATGTGGCGAAGCTTGCGACACCTTTGCTGGTGCACTCAACGACGAATGATGAAGATGTGAATGTGCTGGAAGTGCGTCATCTGATTGCGGCGTTGAAAGCTGAGGGCAAGCAGTTTGAGTACAAGATTTATGACAACGCACCAGGCGGGCATCACTTCAATCGCATTGATACAAAGCTGGCGAGGGATTCGCGTGCGGAAGTGTGGAAGTTTTTGGCAAAGTATTTGACGCCGGGAAATTGAAGGAGCTTGGAACATGTCCCAAACCAGACGGAATTTATTGAAGGCGGCAGCCGCATCGCCACTGGCTGCATCGGCGGCGAAGACTGCTTCGAAGGAAGCCGGTGTGTATACTCGCCTGGGCGTCAAACCCGTGATTAATGGCATGGGAACGGTGACTGTTTTAGGTGGGTCATTGATGCCGCCGGAAGTTGTGAGGGCGATGGATGAGGCGTCGCAGAATTTTGTTGTTATGCCGGAATTGATTCGCAAGGCTGGTGCAAAGATTGCGGAGTTGATTGGTGTGCCGGGTGCGATGGTGACTGGCGGCGCGGCGTCTGGCATTACGATTGGGACCGTGGCCTGCTTGTGCCGTGGAGACCAGAAGAAGCTACAGAAACTGCCCGATACCACGGGACTTGCGAATGAGGTGATTCAGCAAAAGACGCATCGTTCGGGCTATGAACATCAGATGACGCTGGTGGGGGCGAAGGTTGTGGTTGTGGAAACTGTGGCTGAACTGGAGGCTGCAATTGGACCGAATACGGCGATGATGTTTTTTCTGAACCATGCTGCAGAGGATGGCAAGATTAGCCGCGAAGATTGGGTGCGCATTGCCCGGAAGAATAACGTACCAACTTTGATGGATGCTGCCGCGGATGTGCCACCTAAGGAACGGTTGTGGCAATACGTGAAGCAGGGTTTTGATCTGGTGGCATTTTCCGGTGGGAAGGGAATGCAGGGGCCGCAATCGGCGGGTTTGTTGTTGGGGCGTGCCGATTTGATTGAATCGGCGTTTCCGGCGATGAGTCCATCAGGTGGGATTGGCCGTGGGATGAAGGTGGCGAAGGAAGAGATTGTGGGAATGGTTGCGGCGGTGGAACGATTTCTAAAAGTGGATCATGCGGCGGAGGCGAAGTTGTTGGACGCGCGTGTGGCGGAGATGATTGCTGCAGTCGGCAAAGTGAAGGACGTGACGGTATCGAAGCATGTGCCTCAGATTGCGAATGAACTGCCGCATTTCAAGTTGGAATGGGATGAAGAGGGGCGAAAGTTGAAGACCAAGGAATTGGTGGATAGGCTGCAATCAGGCGATCCGGCGATTCATGTGTTGCCGCAGGGGAAAGGCAAAATTGTGGTTTCGGTGTGGATGATGCGCGGGATGGAACATAAGATTGTGGCCAAGCGGCTGGTGGAGATTTTGAAGGGTTAGGGCTCCCGTAAAACAAACCCAATTTGCCGGTAGTGGGAATGCAAAGAAAGTGGGTCACTGGTCCAAAAACTTTCTATTTTCCTTGTAATCAACAACCTCCCGAAATCGATCGGGTAGAGCTTTCAAGCCTTGCGCTAATTTTGAAACAGGAAGAGAAATTGCTGGCCAGCAACTTCCCACTGATGTTGAGTCCGCGCGGCGACATTGTCCCCGGCGTTCTGAATGGAAATCCGAATCGCAAACATGGCTGGGCGGTCGTGAATGCGAGCTGAAAAGCAGGCTGCTTGGTTGGCAGTCGAGAGGGTGAAGTAAGGAACGCCGGCTGAATAGATTTTACGTTTACCGGTTCGCGAGGCCGAGGTGTGTTCAACTTTTAGCGGGTCCTTCGAACGACCCATGTGGTCATGCAGCGTTCGTTCTGGACGACAGTGGTTTTCAGCGGATCCTCGAGTTGTCCGCCCAAGTCGCGCGTTAGTTTGAGTAGCAGCGCTTCGTCAACCAGATAACGTTCCGACCCGTCTGGGAGCAGGTGCCAACGGCCTGCAATCGGCTGAACGGCGTGCTCCAAACCGATTGATGAGGCGAGGCGGCAAAAGAACAGGCCGCCTGGTTTTAGCATTTTCCAGGTACCTTCAAGCATCGCCTGGAATTGCTGATCGTCCTGGGCAAAATGGAGGACTGCACTGCTGATCACTACATCGGCGAATGCGAGGGGGAATGACATTTGCTCCAGGCGTTCTACGCGGAAATTTGTGGAAGGGAGAGTGGGTGCAAGCATGGCAGCAAGGTGGCGCGTTTCTTCAATAGCGTTGCGATCGGCATCAGCGCCGAATACTTCGTAGCCTTCTCTCAGAAGATACACGAGGTTTCGGCCATACCCGCACCCGGCGTCCAGCACCTTCATATGAGGTGCAATGCGACCCTTTAAGATTTGGTCAAACAGGTAAATATCAATGGGGCCGAACTGCTCTTGCACTGTGGGCATAGCTAGTACGTTAGCATCCCCCCTATACTGAATAGTTCCACTACATGACTGCAAACACTACCCCGCGTGGGCTTTATCTACTCTTTTTTATCTCCGGATTTCCGGCCCTGCTGTACCAAGTGATTTGGCAACGTACGTTGTTTAGTATCTTTGGCGTGAACATTGAATCGGTCACTGTTGTGGTTACGGCTTTCATGCTGGGGCTGGGATTGGGCAGCATGTTCGGCGGATGGCTTTCGGCGCGGTCTGGCATTGCCCGGCTCACTGTGTTTGGGGTTGTTGAGTTGGGCATTGCGGCCTTCGGGTTGATCTCACTTCCGCTGTTTCATTGGGTGGCGCAATTTACTGCGGGGGCTCCGACGTTAGAAACTTTTCTGATCACTTTTGTTTTAATTATTTTGCCTACAATTTTGATGGGTGCAACGCTGCCGGTGCTGGTGGCAGAGTTGGTTCACCGTTCTGGAAACGTGGGGCGCTCTGTGGGCGTTCTCTATTTTGCGAATACTCTGGGTTCGGCTGTTGCGTGTTTTGCCGCAGCGCTGGTAACAATGCGCTATCTGGGGATGTCGGGTTCGATTCTGCTGGCGGCCGGGTGCAATATCGCGGTCGGGCTGAGTGCGCTGCTTTTCTATCGTAGTTCGGCCGCTACTACAAATATCGCGCCGGTTGTTGATGAGGCGGCCTCTCAGCAACTGCTGCCCTTTGGTGTTGGCCTGGCGATAGCGGCAATTTCCGGTTTCATTTCGTTAAGCTATGAGATTGTTTTCTATCGCGTTTATTCCTTCGTCAGTGGTGGCAGTCCGCGGTGCTTCTCTTTTGTGTTGGGTGCCTTTCTGGCCGGGATTGCTTTTGGTTCGTTATGGGCTCGCCGATTGTGCCGCACCGAAGATTCACGCTCGTTGATTCGCTCCATCGCCCTTTTGGTGTTGTTGGGAAATGCATTCGGTTTTCTTTCAGTACCCATTCTGGCCTTCGCGGTTCAATACGTCAGTTATGAATTCACACTGCCGATAATTGCGATTTGTGCGGGGCTTTTGGGTGCCACATTTCCGTTGGTTTGCCACATCTCGGTTGACTCGCGCAGCAATGCAGGCGCAGGGCTCAGTTATCTTTACTTGAGCAATATTCTGGGTTCGGCGGCGGGCAGCTATTTGATGGGTTTCGTTTTGATGGACCTACTGTCGCTTCGCAACATCGCGGTTGTGCTTGCCGGTTTGGGCATCGTAACGGCGATTGGGATACTTTCCAGTGGAGAAAACACGCAGCGTCTTAAGGCTTGGGGGATGGGCATTGCAGCGTTTGCCGGTGTCTGCGTAATTGCTCCGCCTTTATTTGGAACTGTCTATGAGCGGCTGTTCTTTAAAGACGAATATGAAGAGGGTATGCGCTTTACCGATGTTGTGGAAACGCGCAGCGGTGTGGTGACTGTTGACAGTGAGCGCCGCTTGTACGGTGGTGGGGCACGCGATGGCGTTTTGACAACACGCCTGCTGACTGAAGATAGCTGCATTCGCCCATTCTCTTTGAGCTACATTCATCCCGCTCCGAAGCAGGTGTTGTTGGTGGGTGTGGCTGGCGGTGCGTGGTCGCAAATTGTTGCCAATCATCCGCAGGTGGAAAGTGCCGTGGCGGTGGAGATCAATCCTGGATACCTTGAAGTGATTCGCCGGTACCCTGAAGTTGCCCCACTGCTTACCAATCGAAAGTTGAAGATTGTGGTGGATGATGGCAGGCGATGGATGGCCGCTAATAAAGATCGGAAGTTCGACGCGATTCTAATTGATACGGTGCAGCACTGGCGATCAAACGCTACCAATCTGCTTTCTGTGGAGATGCTCACACTGGCTCGGCACATGCTGAAACCGGGTGGCGTGATTTACTACAACACCACCTATTCTGACGATGCGCAACTTACGGGCGTGACAATGTTCCCTTATGCTTTGCGCTTTGGCCCGTTTCTTGCGGTTAGTGAATCGCCTCTTGAACTGGATGAGGCGCGTTGGCGACGGATATTGTTGGAATACCGTTTGGATGGAAAGCCTGTGCTTGATGCTGGCGACCCTCGGGCGCAACAACGGTTAGAGCAATTGGCGGGATTCTTGCGGCGACAGGATGCAACTGGCGATGAGCATCTTGCTGTTGAAACTGCTGAGAGTATTCGCAGGCGTACCGCTTACGCGCGCATCATCACAGACGATAATATGGCTTCGGAGTGGAGGAAATAGCATGTTCAGGATTTTGTGTTTCGCATTGTTGACTTGTTGCGCTTGCCTTGCCGTTGATCTAGAGGGCACACCGTACGTCTACAAAAAAGTGGGTGACCGGGAGCTGCAACTTTATGCAGTTTCTCCCGATGAAATGGTGGCGCGCGGCGGGTGGCCGGCTATCGTATTTTTCAATGGCGGTGGTTGGGTTAGCGGGGGTCCAACGCAGTTCAATGAGCAGGCAAAGTACTTCGCCAAACGCGGAATGGTGGCGATTCAAGTTGAGTACAGGTTGTTGGATAAGGGCAAGAAAGAGCCTCCACTGACTTGCATTCAGGATGCGAAATCAGCCATGCGCTGGGTGCGAAGCCATGCCCGTGAATTGCATATCAATCCGGAACGCATTGCTTCCGCCGGTGGATCTGCTGGCGGCCATTTGGCCGCGTTTGTGGGAATGGTCGAGGGGCTTGACGATCCGAAGGATGATCTCGCTGTTTCGGCAAAATCGAACGCAATGGTGCTGTTCAATCCG
>JBBRJC010000245.1:0-6194 GCA_038220135.1 Bryobacterales bacterium
TCGCGCCGATCTAGGAGGACCACTTATATGGACGATTTTATTGAGGCTGAGAAGCCACCCGAACCGGCGCAGCCGTTGTGGAACTCCTTAGAAATCGCGAAGATTGTCGCTGGCATTCTAACGCCACTCGCTATCTTGTTCTTCACCATCCAGACGAACAGAACTCAGTCAGAAGTTGTTTCTGCCAAAGTTGCCGCGGTTCAAAAGGAGACACATGAGCGCGAGCGCTTTGTTCAGGTCACAAAGCAGAGGATTGACTTGTGGTCGACGATCTCGCCACTAATGAATGATCTCTACTGCTATTTTCTCTATGTGGGGTATTGGAAGGAGATCAACCCTGATCAAGTCATTGCTACGAAGCGAAAACTCGACAAACTGATCAATTCCAACAGACCGTTCTTTTCACCTGACTTCTCAGCGAAGTACAACGCATTTATGTCGAGCGCGTTTAAGACCCAAAATGACTGGGGCGAGGACGCAAAGCTGAAATCGCCCCCAATTCGAGATAAAGATAAAGGTAAAGAACAGATGTTCGCGAAAGTCGGCGACTGGTACGTAGACAATACGGAAGCAATTCACAACGCGTACTTTGCCTGGCTTGCATTCGCAGCCGAAGAGATGGACCTAAAAGTCAACGCGCCGCCCAAGCCGAATACACCCAGCAGCTCCGAAATTCGCGAGCGCCTGAACAGGAAGCTCTAATTTTTTCAAAAGTGTGATCGGCTTTTGACGACATCTGAAGCGTTTGAGTCATTGGGCGCGACCGCTGGCTCTACAATAAATACGCATCGACTACGAAGCAAATCAGCCAGGTCATATCTGCTGCGGATCAATCACGAGCGGGGCCTCAAGTTCAAGCGAACGGGGCCCAATCTAGCCTCTGGCAACCGGCAAAGCGGCCAAGCTGCACTTACAGTTAGACACGCCGTCAGCGGTCTCCAACTGCATCGTTGCATGCTCTATACCGAAGCGCTTGTGCAGCTCGTTTTCCACCTGAATCAGAAAGCCGTTATCGCACACCGGCTCGGTCATAACCAAATGTGCAGTGAGTGCCGTTTCCGTGGTGCTCATGCCCCATACATGCAAATCGTGAACTGCAACAACCTTTGGCAGCGTGCCTAAATACTCTTGAATTGCAGCGGGGTCGATCCCCTTGGGTACTGCATCCAGCGCGAGGTTCAACGAATCGCGGAGCAAGCCCCATGTGCCGGCCAGAATCAGGGCCACAATCGCCAAACTGATCATTGGATCAAGCCAAACCCAGCCGGTGGAGAGAATCACAAATGCCCCAATTACAACGCCCGCCGATACCAGCGCGTCCGCTGCCATGTGCATGAACGCGCCGCTCACATTTACATCGTGATGGCGGCCAGAGAAGAACAGCATCGCGGTAACTGCATTCACCAAAATCCCGGCACCTGCCACCCACATCACCATTTGTCCTTCGATCGGCGAAGGATTGCTGAAGCGTTGAATTGACTCCCAGGCGATGGCTCCCAAGGCAATCAACAACACCACTGCATTTACCAACGCTGCCAGAATTGTGGATCGGCGCATGCCGTATGTCCGGTTTGCCGTTGGTTGGCGTTTAGCCAATACTGCTGCCATCCAGGCGAGCGCCAGGCTCAGTACATCGCTTAAGTTGTGACCGGCATCAGCCACCAAAGCCAGCGAATGCGACATGCGACCGTAGAAAAACTCGATTAGAACGAACGCCAGATTGAGAAAAATACCAATCGCAAAAGCGCGGCTGAAGTCCGCCGGTGCGTGCGCGTGACTATGGCCGTGGTTATGCCCGCTCATAAAATCTTTTCAGCGATCGATTTCGCCTGCAAGAACTGCATTAAATAGTCTGGTCCACCAGCCTTTGAATCTGTGCCTGACATGTTGAAGCCGCCGAAGGGATGAGCGCCTACCATAGCCCCGGTACATTTGCGGTTCAAGTAGAGATTGCCGACGTGGAATTCGCGCCGCGCCTTTTCCAATTTCGCTTTGTTCAAAGAATAGACGGCACCGGTGAGTCCGTACTCCGTGTCGTTAGCCATTTGCAGTGCTTCGTCGAAATCGGTGGCGCGGGTTACGGCCAACACGGGTCCAAAAATCTCTTCCTGGAAAATGCGCGTCCGTGGGGAGACGTCGGCGATAACGGTGGGCTTCAGATACCAGCCATCGCCGTCTGCCGCAACACCACCGGTAATTAGCCGGCCTTCAGTCGAACCAACTTTGATGTATTCCAGAATCGTGTTTCGCGCACTCTGGCTGATGACCGGGCCTATGTAATTTGCCGGATCTTCAGCCGGGCCCAGCGTCAAGGCTTCCACAAGCGGTTTCAATTTTTCCAGAAATGCGTTGTAGAGTTTGTAGCTGACAATGGCGCGCGAACAGGCGGAACACTTTTGGCCTTGAAATCCAAATGCGGAGTACAGAACGCCGGTGACGGCGGCATCAAGGTCTGCTTCCTCATCAACAATGATCGCGTCTTTGCCGCCCATTTCAGCCACCACACGCCTGATCCACACCTGCCCTTTTTGCGGTTTAGCCGCCAGTTCATTGATGCGAAGACCTACTTCGCGCGAACCGGTGAAACTTACGAAGCGTGTTTTCGGATGCGTCACTAACAGATCGCCGATTGCAGCCCCACTGCCTGTGCATAGAGAAACGCAGCGTTCCGGGAAGCCGGCTTCGAGCAACAGTTCAACAAATTTAGCGGCAATGGTGGGGGTTTGGCTGGATGGTTTGATGACGACGGTATTGCCGGCCACAAGCGCGGCAACGGTCATGCCAGCCATGATCGCCAGCGGAAAGTTCCACGGGGGAATAATCACGCCAACGCCCAACGGCAGGTACACCAGTTGCCCGTTTTCGCCGGGCATTTGAACCAACTCATCGGGCTTGGAGAGGCGCAGCATCTGGCGCGCATAGTATTCGCAAAAATCGATCGCCTCGGCCGTATCCGCTTCTGCTTCGTTCCAGCTCTTGCCTGATTCCAGCACCAGCCAGGCGTTAAATTCCTGCTTGCTTTGCCGCAGCAGTGTAGCAACACCAGCCAACAGTTGAACGCGATGCTCTGCCGGGGTTGCGGCCCAGGTTGGGAAATAGGCGAAGGCATCGTCCACGGCCTGCCGCGCCAAATCGGGCGTGGCTTTGTGGTGCGATCCAATAATTTCGCTGGAATGGGAGGGGTTGGTGGAAACCAGCAAATCGCCAGTTTCCACAGATTGACCGGCAATCCAAAGCGGGTAGCTGCGCCCTAACTCCGCGCGCACTTTCTGAAGAGCCTGCTCCATCGGTTGACGGGCAGCTGACTTCGAGAAATCGGCATAAGGCTCGTTCTGAAACGGCGGAAGAGTTACGGCCACAAGGCTACCCCCTTTGCTTATTGTGTGAAGAGTGGCTTTTAGCCTTGAACCATGCGACGGCCGCGGTCGAACATGTCTGCAGCTTCGTCTGCCATGGTGCGGCCCTTTTCGTAGAGATCGCGCCCGCGATCAACCAGTTCGCGACCAGAGTCGGTTAACTGTTCGCGGCCTTCATCAGCCGTCTTGCGTAATTGGCGGCGCGTCTCTTCGCCACTCTGTGGGGCGTAAAGAAGTGCTACAGCCGCACCAATTGCGGCACCGGTTAAGAACCAAACTACTTTATTGGAATTGTCTTCAGGCATGTTATTTATCCTCTATCTGTATTGTAGGCCTGAAGAGGGATTCGGTACTACACCTGTTGTTTGAGCTTTTTTCCTAACGCGAGCAGGCCGAGCCCGGCAGCGCCAATCAGGAATGTTGCAGGCTCTGGTGCTTCACCAACAAAACCGGGGCCGCTGACCACGTTTGCTGCCGTCCCCAGATCGCTATCGGAATAGCCAGTGGTTACAAAAAAGTATGTGACGCCCGCAACCAAATTGTACACGAAGCCGGAATTGCCAGGGCCGCTCAAGCCGTCGTCGTTACCGATGAGAATATTAGCCAGCGGTGCGTTTGCATCGAAGGCGCTCTCAAACAGAAATGTGTAGTTATCCCAGAAAGTGCCGGAATAATTACTCTCGAAGCTGTAAGCACCGTTTGTATCGACGACGATGGATTGCGCATGGTAGCCAGCGTTGAGCGTGGTCAACGACAAGTCAACTGGTGCGTCCACGCCATTCTCCACCGGGCGGTTCCATGTAGAAGAGCCGTCCACCAATGCCGTATAGCTATAGCTACCAGCCGACAAGAAAGAGGCGGATCCGCAAACCAGAACCGATAGTAGTAAGAATCGTGACTTCATGAGGAATACTCCTACATCAGTTTGCAGCCATATGCTTTTATGACCTATAGAGGAAATCCTTAGATGGCATGCGCTATTTTACTGAGTGATGAGCAACCCTTAGTTCTATATGCGAAGGTGGTAGCGTACAATCATGGCTAAACTTTCCAGCTCTTTGATCATCAAGCCCGGCACGAAGCTGCACCTTTCTGCTATCGACCCTGGCTCGACCCCGGGGGTAAAGGATAAGCAACTGGCGCAAAAGCGCACTGCTGAAAATTTGGTGAAGATGAGTGATCTGCAATACAAACTTTATGCGGAAGCGAAGCGATCGCTGCTGATTGTGTTGCAGGGCATTGATGCAGGTGGCAAGGATGGCACGATTCGCCAGGTGATGGAAGCGTTCAATCCGTTAGCCACCAAGGTGACTGCATTTAAAGTGCCTGATGGAGCAGAGCGGCGGCATGATTATTTGTGGCGAATTCACAAGGCCGCGCCAGAGCACGGTGAAATTGCAATCTTCAATCGTTCGCACTACGAGGATGTTCTGGTGGTGAGGGTGCACAATCTGGTTCCCAAAACAGTTTGGGAAAAGCGCTACGACCACATCAATCAATTTGAAAAACTGCTCACCGACAATGGCACTACGATTCTAAAGTTCTTCCTTTATATATCGAAAGAGGAGCAAAAGGAGCGGTTTGAGGAGCGAGTTGCTGACGGATCTAAGAACTGGAAATTTTCAATGGGCGATTTGAAAGAGCGCGAGCATTGGGACGATTATATGCGAGCCTTTGAAGCCGCTATATCGAAATGCAGCACGGCGTATGCCCCATGGCATGTGATTCCGGCGAACAAGAAGTGGTACCGCAATCTGGCGGTAAGCGAAGTCATCACTGAAACACTGGAAGCGATGAACCTGCAATATCCGAAAGTTGACCTGGACCCTAAAACAATAAAAATCGTGTAGCGCGAAGAATTCTGGGACGGGGGTGTCAATTCGTCAATTAACACGTGTAACATCGTAACCCGGCTATCGTTACGGCTGTTAATTGCGGAATTGACACCCCCGTCTCAGAAAGTTGGTTGTCCCAGGATTTGGTTGGCGCGGGGCGTTTTTGCGAGACTGTTCGTGCCTTACCGAGGCCAATTGCGAAAGTTACGGTGCTCCCGTTCCCGGATCCAGGTAAAAACCAATTTGAAACCAAGCCCCTTCCTCCACTACACTGTATGAAGGTGTTCCTTCCTTAAGTTTCTAACTGTACCCTTCCGGCGTCACCCAAGCGTAAAATCGGAAATCGTGGGAGCAAGTGTGGAAAGGGAAGAATGCTAACCTATCGTTCTAAGTTCAACTCCAATGGAGGGCTCGATTAGTGGCGGATGCAATGCGTCATATTTTTACTTCGGAATCAGTGACAGAAGGTCACCCCGACAAAATGGCAGATCAAATTTCGGATGCGGTACTTGATGCCGTATTGAAAGATGATCCAACCGGCCGTGTAGCTTGCGAGGTTCTGGTCACAACCGGTCTCGTTGTTGTTGCTGGCGAAATCACGACCAACACCTATGTTGACGTGCCAACCCTGGCCCGGCAAGTGGTTGCCGAAATCGGCTTCACCGATTCAGCCATGGGCTTCGATGCTAAGACCTGCGGTATCCTCAACGCAATTCAATCGCAGTCTCCTGACATCGCGATGGGCGTTGATACCGGCGGCGCTGGCGATCAAGGCCTGATGTTCGGTTATGCTTGCGATGAAACCGAAGAGCTGATGCCGTTGCCGATCATGATGGCTCACAAGCTTTGCGAAAAGCTCAGCCAGGTTCGCAACTCAAGGCAACTTCCTTGGCTTCGTCCCGATGGCAAGAGCCAGGTTTCTGTGGAATACTCAGGTGGCAAACCGAAGCGTATCGACGCTGTGGTGATTTCTACCCAGCACGATCCTGACGTGACCACCGAA